>CAJASX010000102.1 GCA_903944725.1 uncultured beta proteobacterium | reverse complement strand
GGCTGGCGGAGCAATTTGCGCAACTGCCAACCTAACTTGCAAAGCAGACAATAAAGCCATCACTAGGATGGCTTGAGCACTTGGCCGTATTGCCTTCATCACGCAAACACCTAAATTGACTCCCTTAATTCTCGACGCAAAATTTTGCCTAAATTAGTTTTCGGCAGGCTTTCTTTAAACACGATGTATTTAGGCCGTTTGTAATTGGTAAGTTGGGTCTTACAAAAATTCTGAATGCTTTCTTCCGTTAGATTCTCCTTTAGATTTCCCTTTAAATTTTCTTTTAGTTCCACAGGAAGATTCTCAGTTACCTTTGCAGTCGAATCTCTCACCACAAATAATTTCACCGCTTCACCAGTTTCTTCATCTGGCACTCCAATTACAGCGCACTCCATTACTCCGTCGACCTGCATTAAAAGTTCTTCGATCTCATTGGGGTACACCTTAAATCCAGAAACAATAATCATGTCTTTTTTGCGATCAATTATTTTGACATAACCATCCGCATTCATCGTACCAATATCACCCGATTTAAAAAATCCATCTGCCGTCATAACATCACGAGTATCTTTTGGCCTATTCCAATAGCCTGTCATCACTTGTGGTCCGCGAATACAAATCTCACCCGCCTCGCCAACAGCAACAGGCAATTCATCTTCACCAATGATTTTGACCTCGGTACTAGGTAACGGTAGGCCAATGTGCCCTGTGAATTCGTTTATTAATGGCGTATTTACACACACCACAGGTGCAGTTTCAGATAAACCATAACCTTCAGCGACTGGCACACCCGTTAACCGTTGCCATTGATCAGCAATAGTTTTCTGTACAGCCATGCCGCCACCTATGGTGACTAGCAAATTAGGAAACTTCAGCTTAACAAAATTAGGATGGCGCAACAAAGCAGCAAGTAAAGTATTAACTGCAGGGAAAAGATGGATCGACGGATTTTTTGCCAATAACTGAATGAAGCTAGGAATATCTTTGGGATTTGGCACCAAAATATTTAAGGCGCCCCGCTGAATTCCCACTAAAGCACACGCTGTCAATGCAAAGATGTGATACAGCGGTAAAGCGCATAAAAAAACTAATTGATCGCCCTTTCCTACCTTTGCGCCTGCTGGTGTTTTTAAGGTCAATGCTGGCTCTAACCAAACATCAACCTGCATCACATTAGCAAGTATATTTTGATGCGATAAAACTGCTCCTTTTGAAACTCCAGTGGTGCCACCTGTGTATTGCAAAAAAGCAATATCAGTCGGCAAAATTTGCACCGCTTGCAGTTGTTGCTTGGCGCCAATGTGCAATGCGGTTTTAAAAGCAATACTACCTTCAAGATGCCAAGCTGGTACGACTTTTTTAATATGCCGTAAAACAAAATCAATGACCATACCTTTAATGCCAATTTGCTCACCAATGCTAGTGACTATCACCTCTTTTATTTGTACTTGCGCTTTAATGCTTTGATAAACATGGGCAAAATTTTCTAAGATGATTAAGGCGGAAGCGCCACTATCCCGCAATTGATACTCCAACTCACGGGCTGTATACAGTGGATTAATATTAACCACTACGAAGCCCGCTCTTAATATGCCAAGCATCGCGAGTGGGTATTGCAAAACATTAGGCAGCATGATGGCAACCCGTGCGCCTCGCTCGAAGCCTAAACTTTGTAAATAAGCGGCAAAATCTTCTGAGGCCAGATCGAGCTCGCCAAATGTCAGCGACTTACCAAAATATTGATAGGCTTTACGTTGCGAAAAGCGCGCAAATGACTCACTAAATAAATCAAGTAGCGAGTTATACCGTGAAATATCAATCTGCTGAGGCACCCCCGCAGGATAGTTTTTTAACCACGGCTTACTTAATTCATCTCCCGCCGTATTCATGATGAAACCCTCTTTTAAGAAACTAAAATCGCTCTGTCAGTTATATCGTCAAATGCGGAAACTGTTTAATAGGGTGATTTTATTTTCTATTACGGTTTTATTTTCTATTTTGGTATTAATTTTACTTTTGGTTTTAATTTTGTCGTGCTGGCTTTTACTAAAGTTACTTTGCCTGCATTTACCTTAACCGCTGGATCAGTTTTACCCATTAAGGATACTAATAAAGGATTTTTTCTCGCAAGCGCATTTTTCTGTGCTGAAGTATCAACCTTACCAAGCTGCTTCGCTTTAGTTGCATTTTTCATTTGGTGGGCTACGGCTAGCCCTTGATTTTTATATAAATCGGTTTTTTTCATGATTTTTTCATCACCTCGTCACTTGAGGCTTTAAAGGCGATCGTCAACACCATCTATAAAGCCGCGAATTGCAGCATTAAATGCTGCAGGCTGTTCAATATTAGATAAATGCGCAGCATTTTCAATAATGACCATTTCAGAATCATCAATTAAACGATGCAGTACTGTGGCTTGATCAACCGTACAGGCTGGATCTTGTCGACCAGTTAAAACCAGGGTTGGTGCTTTAATTTTTAAGAGCATCGCGCTATGCGTCATATCACGCACCGCACTACCGCAGGCAATATATCCCTCAACGCCAGTCCCTAAAATCATCTGACGAACCTTTTCAATTTCTGCTGGTGAGCTATTAATAAAGTCATCTAGAAACCAGCGCTTTAAAGTGCCAGGCATCAGTCCCGCTATGCCCTCTTTCTTAGCTGTTGCAAAGCGCTCCTCCCACAGATTGCGTGGCGGCATTTCACTTGCGGTATCGCACAGTGAAAGCGAATTAATGCGCTCAGGAAATCGCGCGCCCAATTGTTGACCAATCATTCCGCCCATCGATAAACCAATGAAATGCACTTTGTCTATATGCAAAGCGTCTAACAAACCAATGGCATCATCCGCTAATTGCGCCATATGGTAAGGTCCGCTAGTGGTGCTAGACCCCCCATGCCCGCGAGTGTCGTACCGCAAGGTGCGGTAACGATCCGTTAAAGCAGGCAGTGTGCAATCCCACATCGCGTAATTAGACATGAGGCTATTACTCATTAATACCACGTGGCCGTCTTCAGGCCCATCAAAACGATAAGCAATATCAATGCCGTTGGCTTTTACGGTAGCTTTGCTAGGATTTTTTGCAGAATTTGTCATAGGAATAAGTAAGGTTCTATACTTTGTGATTATAAGAATGAAATAATGAAAAGAGTCGAATCTCTATCTTACTCAAAATAACTCAATAAATTGCGCCACACGCCAACCCTAAGGAGATAGTATGAAGCATTCCATACCCACTAGAACTTACCCTATCAAGCGCTCTAGCTTGAATTTCCCACGCATTTTTACTCTGCTCATTGCCTGTAGCTCGATTTGCGCAGTTGCGACGCTATCGGCCTTAACCTTTTTTAGTGCTAGCGCTCATGCGCAAAACTACCCTACCCGCACGGTCAAAATGGTTGTGCCGCTGACCCCCGGCTCAGGTGCAGATATTGCGGGCCGTTTAGTGGCCAAAACTCTGACAGAAAACTGGAAGCAGCCAGTCATTATTGAAAATCGTCCGGGTGCTGGAGGTCTAATTGGAACAGGAGTCGTAGTTAATGCCGAGCCTGATGGCTATACCTTGCTAGTTCAGTCGGCGTCGTATGCTGCTAATCCAGCGATTTATAAAAAATTACCCTATGATCTTAAAAGCCTAACTGATGTCAATATTTTAGGTAGCAGTCCCTATGCCTTAGTAGTGTCAGCAGAGAGCCCGTATAAAACCCTTAAAGATTTAGTAAATGCTGCCAAAGCCCAGCCAGGAATTCTGCCTTTTGCAAGTGCTGGGGTAGGTAGCTCAACCCATCTTGCCGCTGAATACTTTAATCAGACCATGGGTATCAAGATGTTGCATGTACCCTTTAAAGGTTCGCCTGAGGCAATCCAAGAAACCATTTCGGGGAGAACCGCTTATTACATGGCGCCCTTGCAAACTGCAATTGCTCAAATTCAGGGCGGAAAAGCACGTGCACTTGGTGTAACTAGCGCAACTCGAGCAGAAGCAGCGCCCGAGATTCCCACCATTGCTGAACAAGGCTTTCCTAATTTTGAAATTGGTTTATGGGTTGGTGTTTGGGCACCCTCTGCCACACCTAAAGCCGTCCTCCAAAAAATTAATACCGATATCAATCGTGCCTTGCAAGATCCTGAGCTCAAGGCGGCTTATGCAAAAGCAGGTATTACGATTAAGCTGATGAACTTAGCTGAGACTGATAAATTTGTAAATAGTGAAATTACGAAGTACCAAAAGATCGCTAAAGACGCCAACATTGAACCGCAATAAGCGTGCATTCGCCGCCCCTATGCCAAGCACCTGCTAGCGAAATACGCCCACCAAAAAGCGTATTTCCTCGTGGGGCAATTGATAGTCATGCACATGTCTGTGGCCCCGCAGCCCAATATCCGTATGTCCAAGATCGCATCTACACACCGCCTGATGCCAGCCTAGAAGACTATCGATCGCTTCTACAGCTGTTAGGCGTTGATCGTGCCGTACTAGTACAACCCAGTGTGTATGGCACTGATAATCGCGCACTGATAGACGCACTAAACACTGATCCAGATCACTTGCGTGGCATAGCTGTGTTACCACTCGATAGTAAGATAGTGAAGGATAGCGAGCTCGAGCAATTACATGCTATAGGAGTACGTGGTTTACGTTGCAATCTAGTTGACGTCGCCGATCCTTCGGGTAGCTTACCTATTCAAGCCCTGACAAACTTAGCACAACGTATTGCGCCATTAGGCTGGCACTTAGAATTACTCATCCATGTAAATGAGTATCCGAACTTAGCCACCCTCTTTGCGCACTTTCCGGTTGACTTAGTGTTTGGTCATTTTGGTTATTGCCATGCCAAGCATGGCATCCATAATGCAGGCTTTCAGGGAATGCTTAGTTTGATGAAAGAACAACGGGCTTGGGTCAAAATGACAGGGCCTTACCGTATTTCTGCGCAATCAGCTGATGCTATAAAAGCT
>CAJASX010000101.1 GCA_903944725.1 uncultured beta proteobacterium | reverse complement strand
GCAATGCTAAGCCCAGAAACTGCCAATAGCAAAATTAACCTTATGTAAAATTTCAAAGCTGTCCCTTTGCATCTAGTTGTTATTTAGATAATATTTAAGAGTATATAGGTATAGGAGAAATCAACAAGATTAGTGGCCATTTATTACCAAGGATCAAAAATTTTTACGCCTGCCATTTTAAAATCATCTACATTGCGTGTTACTACAGTCATGCTATGAACTAATGCGGTTGCGGCAATTAAGCCATCTCTTAATGGCTTTGGATTTGGCACATGTAAATGTGCACTACGTAAAACGATAGCCATATCAATTTCTAATATGCGCCCTTCAAAAGCAGGTAAAACTTGTTGATCAAGCCAAGCCCTAAGAACAGAGCCTTGCTTGGGATCTCGTCGCTCTAGTAATAAAACCCCAATCTCGAGCTCTTCAACCGTAATAACAGAAAGATATAGTTCCCGAGCATCAACATCATCGGCCCATTTGGCTACATTTTTGTTGGCGCTTCCAAAGCGGATCTTACGGATTTCAGAAATT
Organism: uncultured beta proteobacterium; assembly: GCA_903944725.1. Classification (GTDB taxonomy): domain Bacteria; phylum Pseudomonadota; class Gammaproteobacteria; order Burkholderiales; family Burkholderiaceae; genus Polynucleobacter; species Polynucleobacter hahnii. The sequence goes on along the minus strand of CAJASX010000101.1, from coordinate 7,252 downwards.
ACATTTGTATCGAGTAAATACATTATGAAAATTCTGCTGGTTTAGCTATATCTCGGTTGAGTAGAGGCAAAAAATCAATCTCTTCAGCACCAACCAAAGCTAATAAATCAGCAATCTTGGCTTCTTTGCCACACATATTTTTATACGCAGCATAAGTTAATAAAACATGTGCAGGTCGTCCCCGATCAGTAATGAACACTGGGCCCGATTGGCTGGCTTTTTTTACTGCACTGGCATCTTGGTTAAATTGCCGACTGGATACAGTAGTAATTGTCATGGAATCTCCTGCTACTTAAGAATGTAGATATGTTACTACAATTTTATCTTCATTGAAAAATACCCTCCTTCGGATCCTCTAAGCTGAGAGCGGAATAAACCTTGCAAACAGAGCCTAATTGAGAACAAATCCGCCAAGCTAATCGGCCAAAGGATCATCCCATCACAAAAGGTTGCCACTTGCGGCCCCAGTGTTAATCCATACAGTTTTTACTTGTAAGTATTCTTTAATGGCATCAATGCCGTTTTTATAAACCCTGATAGAGCCAGTATTTTCTGGAGAAATAAGCTTGGAGTTATGCTAACTTTAAGCTCAAAACCTTGAACAACAAGTACACCAAACTACTTATTGCTGCTGATTTTTTCAAAAAAACTTAAGATCTCCTGCCCCAATTCATTTTCGCCGCTATTAAAGTGGGCCACAATCGACATATGATTATGCACGGCCTTTTCTAGTAACATTGGCTTTGCCGAGCGAGCTTCTGCTAATTTCAGGGCAAAGGCTTTTCCATAAATGTCCAATAACGGATTTTCGAATTCTGCCACTACTACTAGGGTAGGTAGTGCACCATTAGCAACATATGTCAGTGGTGATTTTTCAGTATATTGGGTATCGTCTATCCCAAAATAGGCTCGCACTCCTTCCGCATTCGGGTTTTCTGGCAATACATCTGCCTTTAAACGCGCAGAAATTAAAACTAGCGCATCTAGATATTTACCAAAGCAAGCTACGGCAGGATCAAACACATAAGCAGCTGCATGAGTACCGCCTGCAGAATGTCCGATTAATAAAATTTGTTCTGGGTTTCCGCCATATTGAGCAACATTTTTATGCACCCATTCAATGGCCAAAGCTACATCGATTCCTCCGGCAGGATAAGTGGCTGCTGGCGCTAAACGATACTCAACATTGACCCCGATATAGCCTTGATGTGCAAACCAATATAAAACATTGTCATACAAGCTATCAGTTGTACATTTCGCGCCTCGTACAAATGCTCCGCCATGCACAAAAATTACCACGCCAGCATTTTTTGCATTCGCAGGCATAAAAATATCAAGTACTTGCCGAGCATCTTCGCTATAAGCCAAATTGCGTTTAACGGTAATGCTCCCATTATTAGTTAAAGCAAGTAAGGGACCGTAGAGATCTTTTACTTCCTGGCTATACCGATGAATATTGCTAGCCCAGGCATTACCAATTCTCTGTAGAGCGGGAAATAAATCTGCAGGAATTTGACTGGTGGCCACAAGCTAGATGAGAAATTTGCCGACGCTTAAATAAGCAATTAAGGGGCCAAGTTTGCCAACTTAACTACCGTTGCCCACTTTGTAGCTTCCTCGCGCACAAAACGTTCATATTCTTGTGGGGTTGCAGTTTCTGGTTCGGCGCCCAACTCACGCAAACGCTTTTGCATTTCAGGACTTTTAATTACCGCAGTAATTTCAAGATTTAATTTATTAACAATAGCCCCAGGAATATCAGCAGGGCCAAAAATTCCAAACCACGCGCTTACTTGGTAATCAGCTAAACCACTTTCTCGCATAGTTGGCACTTGGGGCAATAAAGAAGTACGCTCTTTACTAGTAACTGCTAGCGCCTTCACCTTACCCGCCTGAATCATCGGTTGGGCAGTAGCAATTAAATCAAACATGATTGGCACATGACCACCAACCACATCATTTAACGCTGGAGCACTTCCCTTGTAAGGTACATGCACCAAATTAATTTGTGCAGCTGAAGCTAGCATTACGCCAGCTAAATGATTTGAGGTACCAGGGCCAGCAGATGCGTAACTTACTTTCTCAGGATTTGCCTTAGCATAGGCGATTAATTCACCTACATTATTACGAGCAAAAGTGGGGTTAGCCACCAATGCAAATGGAATGGCCGCCAAAGGGGCAATTGCGACAAAATCTTTGACTGGGTCATAGCCAACCTTTGTCATGGCTGGATTAATTGCATTAGAACTAACGGTACCCATTAGCAAGGTATAGCCATCGGGCGCTGAACTAGCCACTACCTTTGCACCAATTGCTGTGCCAGCACCAGCACGATTTTCAATCAAAATAGGCTGACCCATGCGTTCGCCTAATTTTGGCGCTAGCGCTCTCGCCAAAATATCGGCTGAACCTCCAGGGGGGTAGGGAACAACTATAGTAATCGGTTTTTGTGGGTAAGTTTGCTGGGCCAATACAGGTAGGCTAAATAAAGCTACTGTAAGTAAGAGTAATCTAGCGAATAATTTCAATTCCTCATTCTCCCTTAATAAAAGTATTTTTCTAAATTGAAGATTTAAGTAAGCCGTCTAATTCTGGAATAGCAGGAATCTCAACGCCGTAAGGCGCTACGTCGGCGCGAATGCGGTCTAGAGCCTTACGTATCACCTCTACCTCCTCATCGGGATGCGTAGCGCCCAAACCATATTCCGATGCAAGCGCCCTATTGCGCCCGGCACGCTTACGCTCATCCTCAGGCAAGTTCACTACTGAATACACACCATTAAGCAAGCTGCCACGTAATTTTTTGGAAAATTTTTCTCCAATGAGGCGCTTTTCTTCAGCACTTAAAGTTTCAAAAAAGCGTCGCATAATAATTCGGCCAAATTGAATATGGCGAGCTTCATCACGCAAAATTAATTTACAGGCCATGCGGATCGATTCAAAACGAGCATTTTCATACCGTGCTTGCAATAATTCGCCTGATAATTGTTCAAATAAGGTATTGACTGCTAAGCCTGCAAAAAAGCTCATGGCTTTTTCATCGCGTTCATCATGAAAACGCGGAATTACTAATTTAAAGTAATCAGCTCGTGGCTCATCGTGATATCCACCTAAATTTTTGGCAATTAAAACTGAGGCTTCATGGTGACGTAACTCTTCGGCAATAAAATTGACAATATGCTGCTTAATTTCAAACGGCTGGTGATCAAAAATGGCTTCGCGAAGGCGTTCTGTTCCGTATGCGATAGCGCCATGCTCCATCCACGAGCGCAAGCTCCACCACTCGCCCCCCGCTTCTCTTACCTCTTGAGGCAAATCGGCATCCCGAATATCGGCAAAATCAATATGATCAGGGTTCCATACTAAATCGCGCGCCTGCTGACATAGGTGCCAGACTTCATCATATTGAACTTGAAAGCGAATCGGATAAGGATTAGGAACTGATACTACTTCTTCTAGCATAGAGGCTTGCATTTAATATTTCTCCTGAATTTTCGCTAGGAAATAAGGTGAAGTATGCCATTATTTTTTTTGAAACAACTTAATAATTGCCGAAAAATCTAAGTTTCCATGGCCCTGCAAACTAAATGTTTGATAAATTTGCTGTGCGAGACCACCTAAAGGGATCGGTTGCTTCGCTAACTTAGCAGCCTCTGCGGCAAGTCCAAGATCTTTCAACATTAAATCGGTACCAAAACCACCCGAATAGCCGCGCGCCGAAGGCACGTTTTCGAGCACTCCCGGGAAGGGGTTATAGCTATCAGAACTCCAGCAGCGGCCACTCGAAGTATTGATAATCCCAGCTAACACTTTGGGATCCATACCTAAAGATACTCCTAACGACATTGCCTCGGCAGTGCCTATCATTGAAATACCGAGCAGCATATTATTAGCCACTTTTGCCACCTGACCGTTACCACTGCCGCCGCAATAAACAATATTTTTTCCTAACGCTGAAAAAATTTCCTTGAATCTAATAAATTCTCTCTCATCACCACCAACCATAATCGTCAGTGTGGCGGCCTCAGCACCAGCTGTACCGCCAGAAACGGGTGCATCCAACATGGGATTGCCTTGTTTGGCCGCTGCTAAAGCGATGTCTCTTGCCGTTTGTGGATCAATCGTGGATGAATCAATTAAGGCAATGTTGGGGGAAATGTGGGCCAATAAACCTTCCTTCCCCAGGTATACGGCTTTCACATGGTGGGCTGCGGGAAGCATGGTGATAATCAAGTCTACATTAGACTTTGCAACCGCCTTAACTGAACTTAAGGCTTTTATTTTTTCAGGGAAGCGGCTAGTTAGTTGCTGTACTGCCTCAACTACCAAATCGTGAACAACTAAATCATGGCCAGCCTTTAATAAATTAGCAGCCATTGGAAAACCCATATTACCTATACCAATAAATCCAATTTTCATAAAAATCCTATTGCTATTAATTAATTGCGAGCCACGCCTCTAGAAATCAAGTCAAAGAATTGCTTATTTCAAACTAATGGTGGTATTTACTCCAGCCGAGACAGAGCTGTCATCAAACCAACGCGCTGTAACTGTCTTGGTTTGAGTCCAGAAGAAAACTGCCTGCTTACCATTTGGCCCTAAGTCTCCTAACTTTGATGCGCGTGAACCAGTAAAACTGAAATAAGCCACGGGCACTGGAATGGGAACATTGATACCAACCTGACCAACATCAATTTCATTCTGAAATTTTCTCGCTGACCAACCGCTTGAAGTAAATATTGATGTGCCATTACCATTAGGATTGTTATTAATAAAAGTGATTGCCTCTTCTAAAGAGTCAACACAAGCAATATCTAATACTGGAGCAAAAATTTCCTGATCGTAAATATCCATTCCTGGCTTAACTTCACTAAAAATTGTTGGACCAATAAAATTCCCTTCCTCGTATCCGGGAACCCTGCATTGCCTACCATCCAAAAGTAATTTTGCACCCTGAGCTACCCCTGAATCAATTAATGCTAGCGCACGCATTTTGGCATGTTTATTAACCAATGGACCTAAGTCAATGTCTTTCCCATCACCAGGACCAACCTTCAATGCTGCTGATTTTTCAACAATCTCAGCTAGCCAATTTTTTGCTTCGCCCACCAAAATCGTCACTGAATTAGCCATGCATCGTTGTCCTGCTGCACCAAATGCTGAGCCTAATAAATTATTAATTGCTTGGCCCTTATTGGCATCAGGCATTATGACGCAATGGTTTTTTGCGCCCATCATTGATTGAACTCGCTTACCCGCTTCAGATCCACGACGGTAAATATGGGTTCCAACTTTAGTTGAGCCAATAAATGAGATCGCCTTAATATCGGGGTGGTCACAAATCATATTAGCCACATCCGCCCCGCCATGCACAACATTTAGCACCCCGGGTGGCAAACCAGCCTGATGCGCTAACTCCACCAACAACAAACTAGAGCTTGGATCTTGCTCGGACGGTTTGAGGATAAAAGTATTACCAGTGGCAATAGCCATGGGAAACATAAAACATGGCAACATTACTGGAAAATTAAATGCCGTAATGCCTGCTCCAACGCCAAGGGGTTGCATCAAGGTATAGACCTCAACGCCCGTGGCTGCATTTTCAGCCATTTCTCCAAGCTGCAAGGAAGTAATTGAGCATGCATGCTCGACCACTTCTAACCCACGATTAATTTCTCCCTCGGCATCGGGCAAGGTTTTACCATGTTCACGGGTAATTAATTCGGCTAATGGCGCCATGTTCTCACGAATTAATTGTTGAAATTTCAACATAATTCGCATCCGTGAAGATAAGGAAGAATTACGCCAAGTTTTAAAGGCATTTTTTGCTGAGGCAACTGCCAAATCGAGTTCTTGCTGAGTAGCAAAAGGTACTCTGCCAACGATCTCTTGATTGGCGGGATTAATAACCTCCCGCCACTCAGTTGACTTTGATGGGTATGGCCTGCCATCAATAAAGTGATGAATTTGAGGAATCGATTTCGGCAAAGTTTGGCGCTTTCTATTATAGGAAAAGGGGGCTAAGCATAATTAATTTTTAACCAAATCGCATTTAGACTCTGCAAGAGGTTTAAATGCAATTTGGGCGGGTATGGTACTAACTAAATTATAGTAATCCCATGGACCCTTAGATTCACTTGGCTTTTTCACCTGGAATAAATACATATCGTGAATAACTCGTCCATCTGGACGAATCGACGCATTACGCATTATTGGATCTTTAATTGGCATTTCACGCATAGTTTTTGATACTACTTTCCAGTCGTCTGTTTTCGCGGCAGCTACTGCTTTCAAATAATGCAACACGCTCGAGTAGACTCCAGCCTGAACCATTGTTGGCTTAAAGCCTTTGTGCAACTTCTCAAAGCGTGTTGAAAAGGCCCGCGTTTGATCATCAAAATTCCAATAAAAACCGTCTGAAAACAATAGGCCTTGAGCTGTATTTAAACCCATTGCATGCACGTCGGTTAAGAAAAGTAGTAAAGCAGCTAACTCTTGATTACTATTGCCGCTACCAATGCCAAACTCTTTAGATGCTTTAATTGCATTCACGGTATCTGCCGCGCCGTTTGCCAACCCAATTACATTAGCCTTAGAGGCTTGGGCCTGTAAAAGTGCAGAAGAAAAATCAACATTATTTAATGGGTGGCGAGTACTACCAACGACTGTGCCACCATTTGCCCTAACTACATCACCTGCGTCTTTTTCTAAAGAGTGGCCAAATGCGTAGTCAACAGTGACAAAAAACCAAGATTTACCGCCTTTGCGGGTGATAGCGCTTGCTGCACCAGATGCTGACGAATACGTATCAAACATCCAGTGAAATCCATTCGGAGCACAATCTTCATTAGTTAGCCGAGTAGTTGCTGGGCCGCTATATAAAGCAATGCCGCCCTTTTCTTTTATTAATTTTTGTACTGCTAATGCACCAGAAGAATTGGTTAAATCGGCAAACACATCTACCTTATCGCGATCCATCCACTCACGAGCTTTATTGGCGACGATATCAGCTTTATTTTGATGATCGGCAGAAATTAATTCAATTTTCATGCCCTTGCATTCGGCCTTAAGGCAATCATCAATAGCCATTTGTGCCGCAATCACTGATCCTGAGCCGCCCATGCCTGAGTAAGGGCCAGACATATCAGTTAGCACCCCTATCTTTACAACGCCATCACTAATTTGTGCGTATGCAGCCGATGTTGCTAAGCCAATAGACATTGCTAAAACCAGCTTTTTCATTGAATACATG
>CAJASX010000100.1 GCA_903944725.1 uncultured beta proteobacterium | reverse complement strand
CTATGAAGAATCAAGCACAAAAAGCAGGGTTTCAGGTGTTCTATCCCCCCCAAGAACTATGCACTGATAATGGCGTGATGATTGCCTTTGCTGGAGCATTACGCTTACTCAAACAAAGCCCCTTAGCCGCCCTCACTCAGCTACCGGGGGCCTTTGATGTTAGGCCGCGTTGGAGTTTGGCCCAACACAAGTAATGCGGGCAAAAGCGCTGTGATTATGGATCGATTCAAAATTTTCAGCATCAACCGTAAAGCCACGAATTCGCGAATCTTGCTGCAGGCGACCGGCTACATCGCGAACTAAATCTTCAACAAATTTAGGATTATCGTAAGCACGCTCTGTGACCCACTTTTCATCAGGGCGCTTTAATAAACCCCATAGCTCGCTAGATGCTTCAGTCTCAGCAATAGTAATTAAATCTTCTACAGTCATTGCCACTTGTGGATCGAGAGCTACAGTCATGGTGACATGCGAGCGCTGATTATGAGCACCGTAATCTGAAATTTCTTTTGAGCAAGGGCATAAACTCATGACAGGCACAATGACATGCAAAATTAATTCAACTGTAATTGCATCTTGATTTAAGTTCGGCAGTAAGCCCAGCTGATTTTTTTTAGCTTGCGCAGTCCATGTAACTTCGTAGTCCATCAGGCTTTCTACTGCAGAAACTGGCGCACGCTTTTGCACAAAATGAGTATACGTAAACTGAATCATGCCTTGCGCGGAATGCAATAAAGGCAGCATCTCTTGGGCCATAGCAACTAGCACTCCACTATCCATCGCGGAATTTTGTTTTTGTAAGAGCGCAATAAAACGTGACATATGCGTGCCTTTAGCTTCAGCTGATAACGCTACGCTCATTGCAAAATTACCAACGGTTGGAAAGCTGCCGTTTTTGGTGCGAATTGTAAGGGGATGTCGAATACCCCGAATGCCCACTTGCTCAATAGGCATCGCTCGCTCATCAACACTTGCTTGCACATCGGGCATAGTGCGATTTTTGAGGAAGGAGAGGTTTAAATCATTCATTTCAGTATTTTCAAGGAAAATGTGATTGTTTGCCTACTTCAGGGCCAAATTATTTGCTTAGGGAGTGCACCAAGGGCTGATTTTGCACCCCCCATACACTTGGAAAGCGCTGTGCGATTGCGGCGCTAATGCCTGCCATATCAAGGCCACACTTCGACATTAGCAAGTTGTAGTCGCCATGCTCAATAAATTCATCGGGTAAACCCAATTGCAAAAGTGGTTTATTAATACCCATTGCAGTTAGGGCCTCTAAGCAGGCGCTGCCAGCACCCGCTTGTATTACGCCATCTTCAAGGGTCACCAGAAAATCATGCTCAAGAGCCACTTTTTTTAATAAGTCGAGATCAAGGGGCTTAACAAAACGCATATTCACTACGGTTGCATCGCATTTTTCGGCTGCTTCAAGGGCTGTATAGAGTAAGGTACCAAAACTTAATATTGCGACCCTGCTACCTGCAGGCGCACTCGCTTGACGGCGCAACTCACCCTTGCCAAGTGCTAGGCTACGTAATTCTTTTGCGGGAGTGCGACCGACACCAGCGCCCCTTGGATAGCGAACTGCACTCGGATGTGGCTGATGAAAAGCAGTGGTCAGTAAATCACGGCACTCAGCCTCATCTGCTGGAGTCATAATGAGCATATTCGGAATGCAGCGCAAGAAAGGAATGTCGTATGCGCCTGCATGGGATGCGCCATCGGCGCCGACTAAGCCAGCCCGATCTAAGGCAAATACAATTGGTAAGTCTTGGATGGCTACATCATGAATCAACTGGTCATAAGCACGTTGTAAAAAAGTGGAGTAAATTGCTACCACGGGCTTCATCCCTTCACAAGCCATACCAGCAGCAAAAGTTACTGAATGTTGCTCGGCAATGCCAACGTCGTAATAACGCTTGGGAAAACGTTTTTCAAACTCAACCAAACCTGAGCCCTCACGCATTGCTGGCGTAATGGCGACCAAAAGAGGATCAGCCTCGGCCATATCACATAACCACTCACCAAAAACTTGTGTAAAAGTTTGTTTCCCTGCTCCTACAGGCTTGATGCCTTCCTCAGGATTAAATTTACCCGGACCGTGATACATCACTGGGTCAGCCTCAGCTAATTCGTAACCCTGGCCTTTACGCGTTATGACATGTAAAAACTGAGGGCCGCCGCCCTCTAAAGCTAGTCGCCGTAAATTTTGCAACATGGGTAATAGAGTGTCTAAATCGTGTCCATCAATCGGACCGAAATAGGTAAAGCCAAATTCTTCAAAAATAGTTGAAGGAGAAACCATACCCTTGGCATGATCTTCAAGGCGTTTAGCAAATTGCCTTAAGGGTGGGGCCATCGATGAGAGGGCTCGATCAATTCCCTTTTTGGTAGCAGAATAAAATTGGCCGCTGAGTAAGCGTGCTAAGTAACGATTCAAAGCACCCACAGCAGGTGAAATCGACATATCGTTATCGTTCAAAATTACTATCAAGGGTAGGTCTTCATAAATGCCAGCGTTATTCATGGCTTCATAGGCCATGCCAGCACTCATCGCACCATCACCAATGACAGCAACCACTGCGCGCTTTTCGCCTTTGGTTTGAGCAGCTCGCGCCATTCCAATTGCCGCAGAAATACTAGTCGAAGAGTGGCCAGTGCCAAAAGTATCATATGGGCTTTCAGTACGACGTGGAAAACCAGATAGCCCACCAAACTGCCGTAATGAATGCATGCGTTCACGTCGGCCGGTCAAAATTTTATGGGGATAACTTTGATGGCCCACATCCCACACTAAACGATCATCGGGCGTATTAAATACATAGTGCAATGCGACAGTTAATTCAACTGCGCCTAAATTTGACGAAAAATGACCACCGGTTTTAGAAACTGAGTCAACAATAAACTGTCGTAGTTCCTCGGCCACAGTGGGCAACTGCTCGCGCGACAACTTGCGCAAGTCGCTGGGGTCATTTATGGTTGGCAAAATCATCGTTGGCTCAGTAGCTGGGGGGTTAATCATGAAGTAATAGTCTATTTTCGTCGATTTACAACCAAGGCTGCTAAACCACGTAACGCATCTGCACGTAGGTCAAAAGCATCAATACTAGCAAGGGCTTGATCTTGCAATTCTTTTGCCTGTCTTTGAGCATAGTCTAAACCCATCAGAGTCACATAGGTCGGCTTATCATTGGCGGCATCTTTTCCAGCGGTTTTACCCAAGGTTTGGCTATCTGCCGTGGCATCAAGTACATCGTCAACCACTTGAAAAGCTAAACCTAAGGCTGTGGCATATTGAGTTAATGCCTTCATTTCTTGTGGGGCTAAACTAGCCACGAGACCCCCCATTTGAACTGCACAGCTTAGTAATGCGCCTGTTTTTAGCCGGTGCATATTCTGCAGACCAGCCAAATCGAGTTTGGTGCCCACGCTATCTAAATCAATTGCTTGACCACCCGCCATACCACGCGAACCTGCGGCACTTGCCAAGGCAGCAATTAAAGCAAGTCGAACCTCGGCATTTCCTGGTGCTAAAGCTAATGCCTCAAAGGCTCGGGTTTGCAAGGCATCACCGACCAATAATGCCGTGGGCTCATCAAAGGCCTTGTGCACTGTTGGTCGACCACGCCGTAAATCATCGTCATCCATACACGGCAAATCATCATGAACTAATGAATATGCATGAACCATTTCAATTGCCGCAGCCGCTGCATCTAATGTGCTGCTAACCTCAGCTTGATTACCTAACAAACGCCTCTCACTTAGCTCGCCAGCGGCATAAACCAAAAGGGGACGAATCCGCTTACCGCCACCTAAGGTGGCATAAAGCATTGCTTGGTGTAACCGT
>CAJASX010000099.1 GCA_903944725.1 uncultured beta proteobacterium | reverse complement strand
GATCGCACCATGATCGATTTAGCCCGCACCAATCCCAGTTTTAAGCAAGTAATCGAGACCGCATTAATCGATCCTCAAGCAATAACCCCTGAAGCAATTCTGTTAGTTGAATTTTCAGGAGAAAGCCAAGCGCCCCTTCTAGCGCAATTACAAAGCTTACAAGAGTTAATGGGCGACCTCGGCTTAGCTAATAGTGTTGTGCCGATGATTGATGCTAATTTACAAAAGAATTTATGGGAAGTGCGTAAAGCTGGTCTTAACATCATGATGAGTCTGAAAGGTGATGGTAAGCCAGTCAGCTTTATTGAAGATTGCGCTGTGCCACTAGAACATTTGGCCGATTACACCCAAGCCCTTACTGAAGTCTTTGCCAAACATAGTACCCGCGGCACTTGGTATGCGCATGCTTCAGTTGGCACCTTACATGTTCGGCCTATTCTAGATATGCGCCGTGACGGAGCGCAAAAAATGCGTGCAGTAGCAGAAGAGGCCGCAGAATTAGTGCGGCGCTATAAAGGCGCCTATAGCGGTGAGCATGGCGATGGCCTGTGTCGTGGAGAATGGATCTCTTGGCAATTTGGTCCCAAAATAACTGCCGCCTTAGGCGCAATTAAAACCGCTTTTGATCCGCAGCATTTATTTAATCCTGGCAAGATCATTGATCCACCAAAAATGGATGAAACGATTCTGTTTCGGTATCCGCCCAACTACACCATCATTCCCTTAAAACCTGCGCTCGATTGGTCGGCTTGGAATGTGCAAAATAATCCCGTCACCGAAGCCATCTCTGCACCAGGTACAGGTGGCGATCCTGCCTTAGGTTTAGCTAAAGCCATTGAAATGTGTAATAACAATGGGCATTGCCGAAAGTTTGATGCCGAGGTTATGTGCCCTAGTTATCGGGTTAGTAGAGATGAAAAACATTTGACCCGCGGACGAGCCAATACCCTACGTTTAGCGATGTCGGGTCAATTAGAGCAAGATGCCATTAGCTTAAGTGACCCATTAGCAAGTGATGCAGTTAAAGAAGTCATGGATTTATGCGTGAGTTGCAAAGCCTGCCGCCGCGAATGCCCTACAGGGGTTGATATGGCGAAAATGAAAATTGAATTTTTGCAGCGCTATAAAAAACGGGTAGGTCATTCAGTGCGCGATTTACTAGTAGCGCATTTGCCACGATATGCGCCAATCGTTAGCGCATTGCCAGGCTTGCCAGTACTACTTAATTTACGCAATCAAGTACCTTTCATTGCCAAACTACTGCAATGGCTCACTGGAATTTCAGCGGCCCGTAGCTTGCCAGTCTGGAGGGCTAAAACACTTTGGAAAAATCAAGCCATTCTGCAAGAGAAATATACTCACTCACCTGAAGCCCTGTTGCAAGGGGATGGTAAAGCAGTGGTTTTATTTGCCGATACCTTTAATGCGTATTTTGAAAATGAAAATCTCCAAGCTGCAATTCGCTTGCTTGAAGCAGCGGGTTATCGTATTCATATTCCACAACCCACTAAAAAGACTCGAACTGAACAACCAGATTGTGGCAAACAATTTTGTTGTGGGCGTACTTATTTAGCAGCTGGAATGGTAAATGAAGCGAAAGAGCAACTAGGCGCCCTATTAGCCCATTTACATCCGTATGCCAAGCAAGGCATTGCTATTGTGGGTTTAGAGCCTTCCTGCTTATTCACTTTAAAAGATGAGGCCTTAGTGATGGGTTTTGGCGAGCAAGCCATTACTGTTAGTCTTCAAGCGCAGTTACTCGAAACATTTTTAGTTGCAGAATTAAAGGCAGGTCGTTGTCGCTTTGATTTACAGGCAACAGCAAAGCCGATTCTAGTGCATGGCCATTGCCATCAAAAGGCGTTTGCGGCACTTACACCCACCTTAGAATTATTAAAGCAAATTCCTCACGCTAACCCCCAACTAATTGAATCTTCATGCTGCGGTATGGCCGGTAGTTTTGGTTATGAAGTCGAGCATATAGCCGTTTCAAGGCAAATGGCCGAGCTCACTCTGTTGCCCGCGATTCGTAAAACACCCAATGCGTGGATAGTGGCTGATGGCACCAGTTGTCGACATCAAATTTCAGATGGGGCTCAGCGTGAAGCGGTACATATTGCTCGCATTCTTGCTGCGCACCTCTAAGTTAATAGCAATTCATTTTGGGGTAATAAAAAAGCGGTGCTTCCTCCCCAAAGGTCGCACCGCAAAACGCCAGTGCTTAGTTTAAATGAGAAT
>CAJASX010000098.1 GCA_903944725.1 uncultured beta proteobacterium | reverse complement strand
GCGATGGATTTAGCCTTAGGGGCGAAAAAATTATTTGTAATGATGGAGCATCTGACTAAATCAGGCGCATCGAAGATTGTCAATACTTGCACTTATCCAATAACAGGTTTAGCAGTAGTGGATTGTATCTATACCGATATAGCAACGATTTTAGTTACCCCTAGCGGCCTCGTTGCACTCGATTGGGTAGAGAATGTAAGCTTTGAGCAGTTGCGTGAGCTTACTGGAGTTGAGATGCAAAATGGTAAAAGCGCTTAACTATGACACAGCGAACGAAATCATGACACTAGAACACAATTTTAAATTATGGCTTGCCAGAGGCATGGCAATTTTATTTTTCTTAGGTAGCGCTCAGGCCTTTGCCGCTTCCGATAGTTCAGCCTATCCATCTAAAACCATTCGACTGATTGTTGGTTTTTCACCTGGCGGAGCAGCTGATACAGTAGGGCGCTCGTTAGCAGAAAATTTATCGTCTCGCTTAGGACAATCGGTCATTGTTGAAAACCGTGCAGGGGCCAATGGCAACATCGCTGCAGAATTAGTCGCGCGTTCAGCACCCGATGGCTATGTTTTATATTTTCCTTCAATTGGCCAGGCCGTTAATGCCTCACTTTATAAGAATCTCAATTACGATCCGATTAAAGACTTTACGGCAATTGGTAGTGTTTTTTCAGCACCCAATATGCTCGTGGTGCCGATGAGCTCACCCTATAAGACAGTCGGTGAGCTGATCGCAGCAGCCAAAGCAAGCCCTGGCAAGCTCACTTTTGCCTCTAGCGGAAATGGCACCTCAGTGCATTTATCTGCTGAACTTTTCATGAGAATGGCCAATATTGATTTGGTACACATTCCCTATAAAGGAACCGGTAGTGCAATGGCCGATATTATTTCAGGGCAAGTAGATATGGCTTTTCCCAACTTACCGAGTGCATTGCCGCAAGTAAAAGCAGGAAATTTACGCGCTCTGGGCGTTACTACTGCCAAGCGCTCGCCTGCAGCCCCCAATATACCCACCATTGCAGAGGCTGGTGTACCTGGATACGACATGGGCACATGGTACGGCTTAGTGGGCCCAGCGGGGTTACCAGTAGAGATTCGTAACCGTTTGAATAAAGAATTACAACTGATTTTGGCTGATTCTAAATTTAAAGATAAATTAATTGCGCAAGGGGCCGACCCAATGCCGGGAACTCCTGAACAGTTTGCGCGATTTATTACGAGTGAAGTCGAGCGCTGGCGTAAATTAATAGCACAATCGAAAATTACCATTGAATAAATGTACTTGATTAAAAATTTTCTAATTGATACCTTGCAATCTTTGCAGTTAGGAATGACATATGTCATCTAAATCAAACGCCTGCATTGCCGGAATTTATGAACACCCACTGCGGGTTGCACCCAATCATACGGTAGCACAATTACATGCTGAAGTAGCTCGAGGTGCTCTATTAGATGCAGGCTTAAGCTTAAACGATGTTGATGGCTATTTTTGTGCTGGTGATGCTCCAGGAATGGGCCCAGTATCGATGGTAGATTATTTAGGATTAAAAAAAGTTAGCTATCTTGATTCAAGCGATATTGGCGGCGCTTCTTATTTGGCGCATGTAAGCCATGCAGCTCGTGCGATCGCCCAAGGGCAATGTAAAGTTGCTTTAATTACCTTAGCAGGGCGACCAAAATCAGAGGGTTCTAGTGGCACCCAGGTGCGAAGTCAGTATGCCTCTGCCCCAGATTTTGCTTTTGAAAAGCCTTACTCACCTTCGCCACTAAATACCTATGCGATGTGCGCTATGCGCCATATGTTCGAGTTTGGTACCACCAGCGAACAGTTAGCGTGGATTAAAGTGGCTGCTTCAGAGCATGCGCAACATAATCCTCATGCGTTACTGCAAACAGTATTAACGGTAGAAGATGTTTTAAGCTCGCCAATGATTGCTGATCCCTTACATCGTGCCGATTGTTGCGTGGTTACCGATAGCGGCGGCGCAGTAATAGTGGTGCATCCAGATATCGCTAAGTCATTAAAGCGTCCCGTAGTACAAATGTTAGGCGCCGCTGAATCAGCCAAAGGACAAATGGGCGGTAAGGTAGATTTAACCTATTCAGGTGTTGCCTGGACTGGCCCACGCGCGTTTACAGAAGCAGGT
>CAJASX010000097.1 GCA_903944725.1 uncultured beta proteobacterium | reverse complement strand
GAATCAGCGCGCATCAGAGCTAATTTTTCTGCATTAATTAAACCTTTAGTATCGGGCGAAGCCACTAAATGTAGGCTGACGACTTTTGCAGTGCTGAGGAGCTCATCGAGACTGACTGATTTTGCATTTTCAGCTGCTGCGCGCTCTGCAGTCATGTGTGGGCTCCAGGTCACAAGTTCCATACCAAAGGCTTGCCCGACACGAGCCACTCGACTGCCAATCGCACCTAAACCAATAATACCTAAGCGCTCACCATTGAGCATCGGCAATACCGATAGCTGGTCACGCCAACCGCCTTGCACCATTAACTGATTTTGTTCAAGCAGGCGTTTAGAAGCGCCCAAAATTAAAGCCCAAGTTAATTCTGCGGTAGTTTCTTTTGATGGCCCACCGGGTGAACAGGCTATAGGAATATTACGCTCGACTAGTGCAGTAGCCTCGAGTGTGCCATTGCGCTCACCTGTAAACATCAGGAATTTGAGTTTTTTTAGGCGATCAAGCAAGGCTTTATTTAAGGGTGCACGATCTCGCACAATGGCAATGGCATCAGCATCTTTAATGACCTCAAAGAGCGCTTCATCGCGTAAGGGCTGATGATGAATCGTTAAATTAGCACGTTGTTCGAGGGCATCCCAATTTGAGAAGCGGCGAATGGCTTTTTCATAGTCACCCAGAATGACAATATTAGGGCGCGATTTGATTCGTATATCTTGCTCTAAAGTCATGAGGGAATACTTAAGCGCAAGATGGTATTTAAATCAGGCGCCTTACCTAGGCTCCATAAAGCTGAAATTAATTGCTGGGTTTTTTCTTTGCCAATAATCGGCTCGGCCAAACTAGTAAATTTAGCTTCAAGTTGAGCATCGCTCATGGGATTTTCAACTGAACCAATGGCATGTTCAACAAATACATGCACTTGTTGGCCATTTTTTAAGAAAGCAGTAACGTTAACGGCGGCCTCATTGATCGAAGCATCAATTGTGGCATGTACTTTATCGCGCAAAGCGACGACATCGGCACGGATAACAATCTCATCAGCATATTCACTTTCTGCAGCTTGACCAAAAATGAGGCCAACAGCACAACCGTGATAGACACTAAATTTACCCTCGAGACCCAGCTGAGGATTTTTCTTGCCGGTAAGCTCTAAGACCAAAGGATGGACTTTTAATTCAATGCGCTCTACTTCTTCTGGCTTCACACCTTGTGCCTTAAGTTGTACACAGGCGTCGATGCTTGGATGAATCACAATGCCGCAAGCAAAGGGTTTATAGGTATTAAGAGAAATTTCAAATACTTTGCCTAGCCCGCGCTCAATTTCAGACCAATCGGCTTTGGTGGAGACGGTTTGAACATAACCCCGACCAGCCTCAAGCGCTTTACTGCTCGCAGTAAAGCCGTGTTTTGCTAGTAAAGCCGAGAGTTGCCCCGCCCGTGCAGCACCACCCGGGTGAAAAGGTTTGGTCATAGTGCCAAATTGTTCGCGCATCCCAATGGGTTGCGAAGCAGCAATACCGAGCGCCATGGCGGTTTGCTGGGCATTGAGCCCCATTAAGCGAGCACTCGCTGCAGCTGCCCCCAACATCCCAGTTGAGCTGGTAATGTGCCAACCTCGATGGTAGTGATCGGGATACATGCAATTACCAATACGACATTCAACATCAATACCCAGAACCAGCGCATCAATTAGCTTGCGACCATTGGTGTTGAAGTGTTCGCCTAAGGCCAAAATAGCTGATGCTACTGGGCCAGCAGGATGAATCACTGTTTTTAAGTGGGTGTCATCAAAATCAAAAGTATGTGAACTAATCCCATTAATTAGCGCTGCTCCTGCCATATCAACCCGCTCTTTACGACCCAGAATAGTGGCTTGTGACGCAGGTTGAAATTCTTGAATTGCTGCTAAAGAAGTTGCGACACTTTCGTGTTGTGCGGCGCCAATTGCACAGCCGAGCCAGTTTAAAAAAGTACGATGGGCTTCATGTTCAACTTCGGGCGTCCAGCCACGACTGGGATGATGGGCGACAAAATCAGCCAGAATTTGGGTAACAGGCGGAGCATTGAGGTCGGCCGCTGCTTGAATTGTGTTTGACATGATTGGTTCCAGTGGTTTATTCAATTTCGATATTTCGGTCTTTGACAACTTTAGTCCAGCGGGCAATATCGTCGGCCATATAACGTCCAAATTGGCTAGGTGACATCGGCATCACTACCAATGCTTCGCTAGTTAACTTTGCCGCAAATTCAGGGTTATTTAAAACCTTGTTTAACTCAGTATTTAGTTTACTGACAAGGGTTTCGGGCATTTTGGCGGGCCCCACAATGCCGTACCATTGCTGGCCCTCAAACCCTGAGTAACCTAGCTCTTTAAAAGTCGGCACATTGGGAATCGCAGCGTTTCGGCTTGGCCCAGTTACTGCAAGAGGACGAATTTTATCGGTTTCAATATAGGGCAGTGCGGCAAATAAGGCAGGAAACATCGCTTGGGTTTGCCCACCCAGTAAATCAGTAAAGGCGGGCGCAATACCTCGGTAGGGAATGTGTACTAAAAAAATACCCGACTCATTCTTAAATTGCTCCATTGATAAATGCGTGAGAGTACCAGGACCAGCCGAACCATAACTTAATTTGGCTGGATTTTTCTTGGCATAAGCAATAAATTCTTTCACATTTTTGGCTGGTAGCGCCATATTTAATACGAGGACATTTGGAGTTGCACCGATCATACCAATCGGTGTGAAATCTTTAATTGCATCGTAAGGTAGCTTGCGGATCGCAGGGTTAGTGCCATGGGTACCAACATAACCAATCATCAGGGTATAGCCATCAGGCGCAGCTTTGGCGGTTGCTTGTGAAGCAATAATGCCGCCCCCGCCAGTAAGATTTTCAACAATGATGGTTTGTCCTAGGGCATGACCCAAGCGCTCAGCAACAGTACGGGCAATTTTATCGAGCCCACCACCAGCTGCCACTGGAGCTAATAAGCGGATTGATTTATTGGGGTAGGTGACAGGTTGCGCTAGTCCAGGCAGCGACCAAGCTAAAACGAAGCAGCTGAACACGCCTATTGGTAAAAATAAAAAAATCGGCAGCCGCCGATTAGTCAATTTGTTCATTAATTTGTCTCCGCTTATGACGCTTATTTTTTTTAATAATATTACTTGTTCTATTGCTTGTTTTATTAATTAAGGCTTTGTTGTTTAGTAGATATTTGCAACCATTATTCTACTATTTTAATTGGGTTTTTGCGGATCGACTGCTCCAGACCAATGGTTTCAAGGGTGGGCTCGAGCGCTTCACGGTCATCAAAAACAAAGCAGGTGCCCTGATAATGATTTGCACCGACTTCTTCAAAATACTTTAAGATGCCCCCTTCTAATTGATAGCTGTGTTGGGCGCCTAATTCTCGCAGATATAGGCCAGACTTTTCACAGCGAATGCCGCCAGTACAAAAACTGACAATCGTTTTATTTTGTAATTCAGCAAAGTGAGGCTTAATCGCAGCAGGAAAGTCGCTGAATTTATCAATTTGCAAATTCAAGGCATTTGCAAAAGTGCCGTATTCGACTTCAAAAGCATTGCGAGTATCGAGCATGACTACAGGCCGACCCAGATCATCGGTGCCACGATCTAACCATGCACATAATTGCTTGGGGGAAATAAATTGAGCGCGCCCTTTTTTAGGTTGAATAGTAGGATGATTCATGCGAATAATTTCTGCTTTAATTTTGATCAGCATGCGACTAAAGGGCTGCGCCTCAGACCAACTTTCTTTGGCTTCCATTTGAGCAAAGCGCGCATCAGAACGTAACCATGCGAGAAAGGCATGCACTTCTTTTTCAGCACCAGCCAGAAATAAATTAATACCCTCAGGTGCAAGCAAAATGGTGCCTTTCAAATGAAGGCGATTACATTCAGCTAAAGCGCTTTGGCGTAATTCACTGAGATTTTTAATCTCAACAAATTGATAGCTAGCAATATTTAAAATGGGCTGCATAAGCTATTATCGAACAAGATTCATACTACACATTAGCGCGTTCTGCAAAAAGGCTATGACGAGGGTTAAACTACACTATCCAATAGTCGCCATAAACCACAAAAAACCACAAAAAAACTACAAAAGGCTGTAATTAGGAGATCCGTATGAGCCCTCGATTCAATTTTAAACCGAGTTGTTTAGCCTACTTGGCAGGTTTTTTGACTTGCTTGCTGGGGTTCAACGCCTTTAGTCAAACAAGCGCAGCGGCAAGTGGGCTCGGCTCTTGGCCAACACAAAAACCAGTGCGCCTAATTGCCGTATTTCCTCCTGGCGGTTCGGTTGATCAGGTAGCCCGTATTTTGGCGCCCGCTATTCAGGCTGAAATAAAACAAAATGTGATTGTGGAAAATATCGGTGGCGCTTCGGGTGTTATTGGCACTAGCGCAATGGTGCGCGCAGATCCTGATGGCTATACCTTTGCAATTGTTTTTGATACTCATGGGGTTAATCCCAGCATCAAAGAGAAGCTGCCCTATGACACTATTGCCGATATTGCACCAGTTACCTTAATTGGCACTTCAGCCATGGTGATGGTGGCTAGTAAAAACTCGGGCATTAAAACTTTTCAGCAATTGGTAGAAGAGTCGAAAGCTAAGAAAAAGTTTAGCTATGGTTCGATTGGGGTTGGCAGTTTAGGTCACTTGGCCATTGCTCGTTTAGCAAAAACTGCGGGATTTGATTGGGTGCATGTACCTTACCGCGGTGGTGGCCCTTTGATGCAAGATATTCTTGGCGGTCAAGTACCGCTGGCCATTGGTTCGGTGTTTTTAGTCAAGCCGCATATCGATAGTGGTAGCGTTATTCCTTTAGCAGTGACCACTACTAAACGTACCGCAGAATTACCTAAGGTGCCTACTATTGCAGAAAGTGGCTTCCCCGGATTTAACGCGCCAGCATGGTGGGCTGTATTAGCACCCGCTAAAACACCACCAGCAATTGTGAATGCGATGAATCAAGCGGTTTCTAAAGCATTGAAAAGCCCAGCAGTCGCTGATAAATTGCGTGCTCAAGGCATTGAAATTGTGGCAGGCGGACCCGATGCTGCTAAAGATTGGATTGGCAAACAGATTGCCCTATGGGGTAAGTTTGTGATCGAAAATGGCATTAAAGATGCACCGTAATTTTACTAATCAATGCTCCGGATTCTTTTTAGTAGAAAGCTAACTTATGTCACTTCGCGCCATTGACTATCAACCACTTGATTTAGCAGAGCCAGCCGAATTAGTAGCTGCAATTCGCAAGCGACGTGGCGGTCAATTGATTAATTTAGATCGTATGCTGTTGCATAGCATTCCTGTGGCTCGTGGTTGGAATGTATTTATTGGCGAAATTCGTGAAAATTTATCGCTCGATCCAAAACTACGTGAACTAGCGATGTGTGGCGTCGCAGTTTTAAATGGTGCTGAGTATGAGTTTTTTCATCATGCCCCACCATTTCTTAAGGCGGGGGGTACAGAGGAACAAGTTAAGGCACTGCGTCACATTGGTAAGCTTTCATTTCCAAAAGATCACTTTGATGGGGTTGAGCTAGATACTGTAAAACTTACCTTGCAAATGACGCGTAATATTGTGGTGGATAAAGCTGTAATTCAAGATCTAAAAAAAGCGATTGGCGATACTGCTGTAGTTGAATTAGTCAGTGTTATTGCCGCATATAATATGGTGTCACGGTTTTTAATTGCGCTTGATGTTCATCCCGAGGATCAGCCACCAGCTTAGTTATTAGCCTCCTTTAAGCGGACGTGACCGCAGCACAATATGGCAATAGGCAACAACAATGCTTAAAACGCCGATGACCCAATGCGCTGTAATAATCCACTCGCGGCTATCGCCACTACCGTAATAAAGTAATTGACCTGAGACCATTAAAACCAACAAGACTGCAGTAAGGCTAAGGCCACTGAGAATATTTTTATTTAAATGCAAACCAATGCGGATATGAATTGGTAGAGCAGCACCAAAAATAATCGCTATTACCATAGCAGAAACGCCATGCACAATGAGTACCCAACGATTAATTAAAAAGGTGAGCTCATTGACCCATGTCTGAAAAATTAAATAGGTAAGACCACTACCCAGGCAAACATAAAAACTGGGATAACTTAGATGGCGCTGCCAATTTGGCATCGCCTTAGGGCTTATTTTTTGCGGCATCTTCGTTGATAGTTTAGTAAGCCAATTCATCAATAATGTTGCGATAAATAATTAGATGTATTAGTTGCTACTTTGGTTCAAAAAGTATCTTTATCGTGATAAAAAATAAATGGTTTGGCGTCATAACGCTGAAAGCAAGGATGAAGAACCTGTTGCGAAAGTGCCAGCACTTTAGTTAAGGCATCAGCATGAACGCATTGAGGTGCAATGATTGAGTAAGAATGAGGCGAGTTACTGAGTAATTGTTGTTGTGGGTCAACGATGCCTTGACCTAGGCTCTGAGGAGAAATGGGGCTACAAAAATAATTGGCTGAGCTAGCAATGGCACCATTTTGTAATTCACCTAACTCGATTAGGGCGTGGCTTAGATGTGGAATGCGTAAATGGATTTTTTGAGCTTTTTGCCCAAAAAGTCGCAGGTCTCCTCCAGCATTGACGCACCCCGCAGCCACGCCCTGTTTAAGCAGTATGTCTACTGCACAATCAA
This sequence comes from uncultured beta proteobacterium, assembly GCA_903944725.1. Taxonomy (GTDB): domain Bacteria; phylum Pseudomonadota; class Gammaproteobacteria; order Burkholderiales; family Burkholderiaceae; genus Polynucleobacter; species Polynucleobacter hahnii. The sequence goes on along the minus strand of CAJASX010000097.1, from coordinate 2,945 downwards.
CCGCATAACCTTTGGCAATGCCGCTGAGATTAAGGCATAAAGGGCGCTTTGCGTAGACCTGATTGTGTGGCAGAAATTGAAGATCAGCCAGATCACCAAATTGAACATGATCTTTCTCTAGTTTTAGAGCGCACTGACCAATACCACAATTAAATAATCCTTCTGAGTGAAAATGGATCTCTTTGGCAATCAATAAAATTGCTTTTAATTCAATTGATATTTCTAATGGTCTCAAATGTGCTAAACGGTTGAGATGGGATAGCTCACTATTTTCTGTATAGAAATTTAACCTTAGGTGAAGATCATGAATAATTGAGAAGGCCTTCTCGATGCAGAATTTAAGATCCCGATAAGCTATTGGATGGTTAGTATGGGTATGCGCAGTAATTTCAACATAGGTGCCAAGTAAGGGTTTACAGCGTATTAAGCTACGCCATTGATTTTTAAGCATTTAGTTAGCGATCTTTAACGCAACTTGATAAAAGTGCATGACCCGTTTTACGCCATCAGTAATGTGTTTACTGGAGAGAGTTGCACCAGAAATATTTTGGATATCGTGATTGAGTTTAAGCGGATCCCGTGCTGTTTTACCAACAAATTGCTCACGCCATTGTGGCGCAGCCACCTCGTAGCCGTATGACTCGCGATATTCTAAAATTTCAATACCCTGAATAGTGCCAGCAGTGGTAATACCAACGGCATAGCGAATCATTTCATGTTTACCTACAACCTCATCAATAACAAGGTAGTTGCCAGCTTGATCACGCCAAATATGGTCTCCTCGAAAGGGGTAGTGAACACCAGAGACTTTTTTCAAGCTTGCCTGTAATGCTTGGTCAATTAATATTGGCTTCAAAGTAAATTGACTACTCGGAAATAATATTTTTTGTACTTGGTCTACCGAGATATATATCTTGGCATGGGCGAGGCTAGCCCCACTAATAACGCTAGCCCCTGTCAAAAATATAATTGAACTTGGTTTCCAAAGCATCTTGTATTTTTCTTAGCCAAATGGAAAACCAATTTTGGCAATAATTTCATTTTTGCCATGGCTATCCCAGACATTACCCCCAGAACACTCCGCAGTACCTTCGCCCATACATTGCCCGTCTAGTTGGTAGCGCCACGCAAGAGTTGCCCACCAATTTTTATCGGCATAGTGCAAATTTGGACCAATAAAGTTAGCGGTTTGTACTTGGTTTTGCCAAAAATAGCTGTTGTAATCGGTGTGATATCGATACTCGATACCGCCAGACCATTTAGGTGCAAAACGATAGCTAGCACCAAGTAGAATGTCAATCATTGATTCAGGAATTGTTTCGCCAGTCGATTTGAGCTGCTCATTTTCTAAGACGAGGTTGCCAGCTAATATCAATCGATCATCAATAAAATTGGTCTGCACCAGTAGGCGCGATTCGAATGCATTTTTTAATTTTCCCAAGGTTGGCTCTACATAAATTCCAATGCCTATTGGTTGAGTAACTGGGTTAGTAATACGCCAAATACCTTCTAATGAGCCACCATCTATGCCACTTTTACCGTAGCCATCAAATTCATTGGCACTATCGGGCACACCATAACCAGAGGTGCAAGAGATAGCATCACCACAGACTTCAGGATTAAGGTAATTTTGCGAGGCATCAACCGAATAAGCATTCAGATAAGCAGCTACTTGAATATCATCCGTTAGGCCATATTCAAGCTCAGAACGCGAATACCAAAAATCGTATTTACCATTTGCTTGACCTGTGGTCAATTGCAGGCGTTGCTCAAACTCTAGGCTACCTTTGGGTTGTAAATCAAGGGTATATATCCAGCCAAATAAGCCTTCCCCTGCGTTTGCTAAACTACTTGTTGAAAGTAGGCCTATAAATAGATACTTTTTTATCTTCAGCGGAATTAATTGATTTCTTACTGCCATTATTTCTCCTTAGTTGATACTTAGTTAAACCTTGTGGGTCAGGAGAAATTCTAAATGAGAACAATTATCAACTACAGAATTGTGGGATTATGCGGATAGAAAAAAGGGATAAGCTATGACCATTGAGAAAAAAAGGAGCAGGGGTGATCCAAAAAATCGTTGCCAATATGACCGAGGCTGTCAGCAATATATTTGATGGCGCTACCATTCTTGTTTCAGGATTTGGGGGCGCAGGCCTTCCATTTCAACTCTTAGATGCCCTACTCGAACAAGGCGCTAAAGAACTGACTATTGTGAGTAACAATGCTGGCAATGCGGGCTTGGGCATTGCCAAATTGATTGCGGGGGGTCGAGTGCGCAAAATGATTTGTTCTTTTCCCCGCCAACCCGAATCGGGAGCGTTTGATGATTTATTTCGTGCCGGAAAAATTGAATTGGAATTAGTGCCACAAGGCACCCTAGCTGAGCGCATCCGTGCAGGGGGTGCAGGTATTGGGGCTTTTTTTACACCTACTGCTTATGGCACTGAGCTTGCGGTCGGTAAAGAGATTAAAGAGATCAACGGTGTTCAGCAAATTTTAGAAATGGCGATTCAGGCCGATTTTGCTTTAATTAAAGCTGACCTAGGTGATCGCTGGGGCAATTTAACTTATCATGGCACAGGCCGTAATTTTGGCCCTGTCATGGCAACTGCGGCATCATGTACGATTGCGCAAGTCAATCGGCTGGTGGAATTGGGTGAGTTGAATCCTGAGACGATTATTACCCCTGGGATTTTTGTGAAGCGCGTAGTCTGTATCGGTGGTGGAGTGAAAAATGACTCTTAGAATAAATTTAGGGTGGGTCTTAGCGTGGATCTAAGTCAACTCAAAAAGCGCAGTACTGCAGAGATTGCCAAACGCATCATTGAAGATATACCCGACGGGGCAACAGTGAACTTAGGCATTGGTCAGCCAATGACTATTTCCAATTATTTACCACCCGATCGAGAAATTATTTTACATAGCGAAAATGGCTTGCTGGG
>CAJASX010000096.1 GCA_903944725.1 uncultured beta proteobacterium | reverse complement strand
CTAGATGCTTTAATTAAAAAATCGGGTCAAGGCGATGATCCTAAAATTCGCGAGCAAGGTCGAGAAATGCTCATCACCCGCGAGCTCATTTTGCAAGAAGCCGATAAAACTGGTGTAGCTCAACGCCCCGATGTGCGGGAGCAAATTGAGCAATCAAAAACGGGTGTTCTCGTTGCAGCAGTTTTTCAAGAATACATTGAGAAAGAAGGCGTCACCGAGGCCGATTTAAAATCCGCTTACGAGTCGATGAAAACCCAATATAGCGGCAAGGAATATCACGTTGAGCACATTTTGGTCGAAAAAGAAGCCGATGCTAAAGCCATCATTGCTCAAATCAAAGGCGGGGCAAAGTTTGCTGATATTGCCAAGACCAAATCAAAAGATCCTGGCTCAGCCCCTAATGGCGGTGATTTAGGCTGGGTGAGCGAAAAAGCATTGGTTCCTGAATTTTCGAAGGCAATGGTGGGCTTAAAAAATGGTCAGATGACCGACAAGCCCGTTAAAACTCAATTTGGCTGGCACATTATTAAGGTAGATGAGTCACGCGACGCCAAAGTGCCTAGCTTTGATGAAGTCAAAGATCAGCTAAAGCAAATGATTATTTCAGATGAAGCCTGGCAAAAAGCGCAGTTTGCTGAAATGATGAAAAAACTGCGAGCAAAAGCAAAGATTCAGTAAACCGTTAGCTTAGTTAATGGTAACGAGGTCTTGAGCTCGGCAGCTGGTTCCTTAGCTAAAAATTGACCTATCTGGCAAGCATTAATAAAGCCAGCTTGAAGTAATACTGAAAGTACCTGTGCTGCAGAAGCTGGCTCACAGCTAATTAAGAGTCCCCCGCTGGTTTGGGGGTCTGTTAATAGGGTTTGTACTTGTGCAGCTGAAAGCCCTTGATCACGCCCCGCTGAATTCTCAAGTGCTATTTCATTGCTATAGCTTTGCCAATTGCGCGTACTGGCACCAGTAGAATGCCCCTGCTTAAGATATTCAACTGCCAAAGCAATGAGCGGAATTGTTGAAAAATCCAGCTGTAGCTCTAAATTAGCTCCTCGAGCCATTTCAAGGGCATGACCTGCTAAACCAAAGCCAGTGACATCAGTCATGGCCGTCACACCCTGCAACTTAGCAATACTTGAACCAATGCGATTTAATTGCGTCGTTAAGCGCACCATTTCAGCATAACCATCAGCGCTTAATATGCCCTTTTTTAAGGCTGCAGAAAGAATCCCAATACCCAGTGGCTTAGCTAAGATTAATACATCCCCTGTTTTGGCGTTGCAATTTTTACGCACAAACTGTGGGAGCGCCAAACCCATCACCGCCAAGCCGTAAATTGGTTCGGGGGTATCAATTGAATGTCCCCCAGCAATTGTTATGCCCGCTGCAGAGCAGACGCTTTGTCCCCCCGCTAAAATTCGCCCAATGATTTCCGCTGGTAGCTTATCGATGGGCATTCCCACAATGGCTAAAGCCAAAATCGGCTCGCCACCCATGGCATAAATATCTGAAAGCGCATTCGTGGCCGCAATGCGCCCAAAATCAAAGGGATCATCAACAATGGGAGTAAAAAAATCGGTAGTAGCTATTAACGCTTGCTGATCATTAAGGAGATAAACGGCCGCATCGTCCGCAGATTCATTCCCAACCAGCAATTTAGGATTGGGTAAGGGTAAAGGCAAATCCCGCAAAATAGTTGCTAATAAACTAGGGGAAATTTTGCAGCCACAACCCCCGCCATGGGCATATTCGGTTAATCTAATTGGTGTAGTCATAAACGCAGTATATTGTCTCCTATGATGATCCTCCACACCATGCTACGAGTCGGGAACCTAGCCCGATCGATCAAGTTTTATACCGAAGTAATGGGCATGAACCTATTACGCACAACTGAACGCCCAGACCAACATTATTCATTGGCATTTGTGGGGTTTGGTAAAGGTAACGCCGATGGCCAGGCAGAAATTGAATTAACGCATAACCATGGAGTAGAAAGCTATGAAAT
>CAJASX010000095.1 GCA_903944725.1 uncultured beta proteobacterium | reverse complement strand
GTACTAAAAAGCAATCGCACACTTAATCGCACAGTGACTTTTTGAACCTACAAACCATTGATTTATATGAGCTTTTGAAGAGCCACAACTTCTTTTAATCCGTTGGTCGCGAGTTCGAATATCGCCCGACCCACCATATAGAATAAGGCTTTGCGGGCCGATTCATAATCGCACCGTGGAACAATTTCCTATAATCCGCTGTTTTACCCATCAAACCCATATAGATCTTGGCGTTCAAGCTGATTGGCTCTTTGCACACTAGGTGTTTTTTTGTGAGTAATGGGTTCGACTCTGTGGGTGAGATTGAAAATCTTGGTAAGGCTACGAGGACTTGAACCTAGGTCTAGGAGACTTGATTGTTAGTCCCAATCTTAATGAAAGGCCAATAGAAAATAAATTCCTAATAGCTCTCATCCTTAAGGCGCAAGCTTAGGCGCTCAAGTGTATTTAAATAAGCAATAATTTATACCGTCTTACTGCCACTAAAATGCTCTTGCTTTAGGGTGTATATTTCCACAGATCATTTAAGTAACCTGCGCTATTGGTTGCGTCATACCCAAAGCCGCCAAATATCCATAAGTTGCCACTCAAATCTGTCCAACCGACACTGTCTTTTCTGCCGCCAGGTTGGTTAGTTAAAGCCAGCATCCCCTTGCTTCCATAAACTCCGACCCCATTGATTTCACTACTGCCACCCATCCAAGTCCATTGATTGTTGGTGGGAGTGTATTTCCATAAATCATTTAAATAGCTAGCAGTACCTGGAAGAACAGGTGGTGGAGGTGTTGATGCTCCGTTGCCATCCCCGCCGAACATCCATAAGCTTCCACCTGCATCTATCCAAGAAAACGGGGTGCGGTGAAATCTAGCACCTGGCACGTTATTAGGCGAAGCCTCCCCTTGAGATCCGTATACACCGTATGCCTTATATCTCCTATCTCCACTCATCCACACCCATTGTTTCGTAGTTGGGCTATATTTCCATAAATCATTCAAAATGCCTTGAGGATTACCAAGACCATCAAAGCCTGAACCGCCAAATAACCATAAGTTACCGCTACTGTCGAGCCAACTAATCGCATCTAATCTTGAGCCAGGCACAGTAGTGCTAGTTGCTATACCCTGAACCTCATAAGTTCCCGAGACATTTGTACTGTAGCTAGAACCTGTCTTACCGGCGCCCGATCTAAATGTCCAGGTGCTATCGCTTGGATTAAATTCCCATAAGTTGTTATAAGTCGTTGTAGTTGCAAGATCACTTGCGCCACCAAAAAACCAAAGATGGCCATCCTTTGAGGTCCAACCAATTGCGCCAAGTAATCCACCTGGTGTATTAGAAGTGCTAGCAACATCTTTGGCGCCATAAGCTGGGGATGCGCCAGTTGATTTACTTCCAGATACCCAAGCCCATTCATTTGTCGTAATGCTAAATTTCCATAGATCATTTAATGTGCCAGGTAACAAATTTAGCTCATCAAAACCATATCCCCCATATAGCCACAAATTACCACTGGAATCATGCCAACTTACTGCCCCCATCCGGGCGCCTGGAACATTCCTAGCACTAGAAATTCCCTGGATTCCATAAATACCTGATGCATTGGCTGCAGAAGAGCCGCTTACCCAAGTCCATAAATTCGTGCCTGGAGAATATTTCCATAAATCATTTAGAAAAGTCGTGGTGCCATTCCAGCCTCCAAACATCCATAAGTTACCGCTACTATCAGTCCAGCTAATAGAGATATAACGACTTCCTGGGATATTGGTCGCGCTTGATGACCCTTTAGTGCCATAAACACCTGGGGCGCCCGTCTGATTACTGCCTCCCACCCAAGTCCAACTCGATGTCGCTGAAGATGACGTGCAGTTTACATTGCAGCCAGATGAACCGCCTCCACAAGAACCTAAGGTAGCAATTGCAATTAACAGCAACGCATATCTAATCATTGATTTCAATTTAAAAAGCTTTATTCAGTGTAATTGTTAATGCCTGGGTTGTAACATTGCCAGAACTAGTACCAGTATTTGTTCCAGTTCTTGTTCCGCCAATGGCAGGATTATCGGCCCATGCACCGCCCCAATTACTGGTCTGATTTCCTGTTACCGAGTAGGTATAGCTCATATCTAAAAACCAAGTTGGATCAATAAAGTATGTGGCTCCAATCACTGCACCCGCCCCAAATACCCATTGTGAAGCTGAATAACTTGATGGTGTACTAAGTCCTGTAACGCTGGTTGTTAAACCATTCATGTCAGCAAACCCAGTAATTTGATTAATGTTGTATTTAGTTTGAGCCAATGTAGGACCTGCGCCAAAGTAGACATAACTTTTCTCAAAAGATCGACCAATAAATGGCATTAGAGACATCTGATGATTGATGGTTTGCTGATAAGAACGAACAACATAATTGCCATTAAACGGTGTATATGTGCCTGCTTGATAGTAGCCACCAGATTGAGGAATCAACATATTATTTACAGTGGAGGTTGTACCTAAATAGCTATAAGCAAATTTTCCACCCCACATCCAAGTACTTCCAGAAAAATGCTGAAAGTAACCGGCTTGTAATGATGGGGCTGCTGTATTTTGATTTCCTAAAGTAACTCCGGTTGATCCTGCGGCTGATCCAGTAATTGAGGCCTGTGGAATTCCTAATTTATCTTGGGTGGGAGGTGTATAAGACGTTCCTCTGCCATAAGTATTTTGATTACTAAAACCAATCGTATTTTCACTAACGCCTAAGCCAACAAAAAAAGCTGATTGCGGCACGATTGAAACTGAGCTGGTTTGCGCTAAAGTGCATACACTAAAGCTAAAACCTATTAATGCAACAGCCTTTGATTTAACTTTCATACACCTACCCTTAGTTATTGGTTTAATGAAATATGGAAAATCCACGCCCAAATCGTAGCATAGTAAACAGGGTGTTGATTTGCATCCAAAACTGATCCAATTAGCGCCCTAATTTGCATCCAATTTCAGTCCAGTATCTGTTTAATATACTCCGCTAGTAAAAGATAACCTGATCACATTGGTGGATTAAAGTTAGATACAAATGGCGGATCAGGATTAGATGCAAATTAACAGCCATGCTGCATAACTATCTTTCCACTCATCAAAAGTTGGGTCAACTTTACCGCCTCTAGACGTAGCGCACCCCGAAAATGAATCGGTAGTGATATTCAATATGCCAGAAGTGTAATTATTAGCTATTGCGATTTGCTTGCTGAACTGCTGTCAATTTAGGCCCACGACCAAAGAGAGTTTTTCTGCACGGATACAAAGGATCGATAGCATAATTCAAGCAAAAATAGCTAACCTTTTCTTTGTAGAGCTTTTATATATGCAATCTCTTTGTCTCGCTTACCCACCGCGATAACAATAATCACTAACCTACCCTCAATAACTTCATAAACCAGTCGAAAACCACTAGTTTTGAGCTTGATCTTATAAAACCCACCTAAATCACTATAAAGCCTAGCGGTTTCAACGTATGGATTGACTACCCGCTTTTCTAAACTCTTTTTGAACTGCGACTTAATAGATCCGTCTAATTTCTCCCACTCCCTCAGAGCGAGAGGGTGAAACTCCAACTTATAAATCTTCAATATTCACCCGAATCGTTTTACCACCTCTGCGTTTTTCAATAATTTTTAACAAGGCTAAATCATCAATTTGATCTAATAGCTTCTCATAAACCTTGGCCGAGAGAAGATAAGCCTCTGGTTTATTGTGATTTAGAACCGCAACGGGATTGCCCCCTGCATCCTCTAGAATTTTGCTGGGATTACTTCGTCTTAGCGCTGATACGCTAATCGTTGTTTGTGCATGAATGGGAGTTGTAATAGACATTTTTTATCCAAAATTATGTACTTTATTTTGTACATTTTAATATACAAAATATATCCTTACAAGTCTTATTTATAACCCTGAAATAGGTCGCCTAAAAAGTTCGAATCCCAAACTAGTCACCAATTTGACCAATAAATCCATTACACACTTCATTGCACACCCTATTTTAACGCTTGTAAGCTATTGAATTTACAGTCGTTTTAGGTGGAACAATATTCTTTTAATCCGTTGGTCG
>CAJASX010000094.1 GCA_903944725.1 uncultured beta proteobacterium | reverse complement strand
GCGCTAACTTGGACTGCTGAGTTTGAAACTACTTTAGCTTGAGCCGAGGTTTCTTCGGCGTTCGAGCTCATTTGCATACTCACGGCTGATAACTCTTCCGAAGAGCTAGCGACCGCAGTAGCGTTACGCATAATGGCGATAAAAGCTTGGCGTGAAGTATCGATTAAGCGGTTAACCTGCTCACTAATATCTTTAAAGAAGCCTTCCTTACCAGCCATCGGAACCTGGGCGGTAAAGTCACCACCTGCCGCAGCTGAAATAATAGAGCCAATTTGTTCGGTAGTTTCTTTGGCGCGAATATTGTTTTCGCGTTCAGCTTGTTGTAACTGATCGGCTTTCTGTAAGCCTACTTGTAGTACACCAACGGCTTTAGACATTTCGCCAATTTCATTGGGGTAATCGGTATTCTCAATTTTGTTGTTCAGTTTGCCTTCAGCCAAATCGAGTATCGAAGTTTGTAGACTACTTAAGGGCTTATTAATCGATTGGTTGACTAAATAAATAATGACAATCGCAAGTAATATGCTCAAACCAAGTAAAACGGCGAGAAGCATTTGGGTAGAACTGCCTTGCTCCATCGCACCTTTAAAGTTTTCCTCAGCGCCCTTCGTTTTTAGTTCGGAAATTTCCCTAACTAAGGCAGTTACTGTAGCAATGGTTTCTTGGTATTGCTTGGAGTTAATAACTTTGTATGCAGATAAAGCAGGGTCTTTACCCTGTGCAGCAGCTAAGACTGAATCAACTCCCGCATAAAAATTTAGAATCACTGGCTTTACTAGATCAATTTTTTCTCTTAAGGCAGGTCTAATAATCGTTGCTTTGACTTTTTCATAATTACCTAGCAAATCTACTTTTGTTTTTTCAATGCCCTCTTGCGCTTTTTTTGCGCCTTCAAGATCGCCGGCATTCATTGCCAGAGCGTAACGATTGGCTGCACGACCAATGCCATTCACATCACGATTAATTTGCCTTAATACTGAAATACCAATTAAATCTTTCTCGTAGATTTTTTGAGTGGTATTAACTAGGTTGCTAATTGACCAAAAGGAGGTGGCACTAATGACTACCATGAGTATGAGCACGATAGTAAAACCGATGATCAGTTTGGTGCGGAGGGCTAGTTTTTCAAAGTTCTTCAGCATGATGAACAATCCAAATAATTAAAAAGGGTAAAAGAGATCAAGAAAGCGGGCTAAATTAAGGGGGTAAAAAGTAAAAAGGTCATCAATTTGCCAATTAAGTGACTTTTCATAATATAGTAGTTTAAGGGCAAAATAATCTGGTTTTCCCCAGTATTACCCTAGACGGCGCCCTGACTTGGGGCGCAAGCACCCAGAAACTTCTTGCGCCGCAACACTCCTGCTTAATTACCCAAATTTTTACGAATCTTGGCTACCATCTCAGGGGTGGCGTTGGCAGGGGCAGTATTACCCCAACTAGTACGCCCATAATTCGCGATTTCGGCAATTTCTTGATCGTTTAGGCGGGCTTTAAACGCAGGCATCGCAATGTAATTAGCTCGGGGATGTATGCCGCTAAGCACAACCTTAATAATATTTGCAGGGTCTGGAGCATTCACCACAGGATTGCCGGCAAGCGGTGGAATAACCCCGGAAACGCCAGCCCCTTTTGAGAGGTGACAGCCACTACAGTTATCGATATAGAGTTTCGCGCCGATAATTTTGCTTGGGTCTGGTCCAGCCCTACCGGTGTACAAAGAGGAGTTGGGTGGCAAGGATTTTAGGTACTCGGCCATGGCATTTAAATCAGCGTCGGTCATGTATTGCATGCTGTTATGCACGACTTCTCCCATGGGGCCTAACACTGCTGTTTTGCCTTTGTAAGAGCCGGTTTTTAAGTATTTAGCAATATCTTCAGCCGTCCAAGAACCAAGCCCAGTGGTGATATTGGAGCTTAGGTTGAGGGCAAACCAGCCATCAATTACTGCGCCGGTATACGCTTTTTTCTTCTCGATACCGCCGGCGATATCTCGTGGCGAATGACAATCGCTACAGTGGCCAAAGCCTTCAACGAGATAGGCGCCACGATTCCATGAGGCAGGTTTACTAGGATTGGGTTGATACGTACCTTCTTTAAAAAAGAGTTCACGCCAACCAATCATTGACAGCCGAATATTGAAGGGAAAATCAAGGTGATTCACCTCCACTTGATTACTTACAGCCGGCACAGTGCGTAAATAAGCATAAATTGCATCAATATCTTCGCGCGTAGCCTTGGTATAAAAATCGTAAGGCATGGTGGGGTAGAGTTCTTGATGCTTTTTATTAATGCCATCATGTAGCGCACGATAAAAATCATTCGCCGACCAAGAGCCAATGCCAGTTTTTACGTCTGGGGTGATGTTGGGCGAAAGCATATAGCCAAAGGGGGTATCGATCCGTAGGCCGCCAGCAAATGGCTTACCGCCAGGCGCTTGGTGGCAAGAAATGCAATCTCCTGCGCGGGCTAGGTATTCGCCTTTTTGTAATTGCGTTTGGGGCGTGGCGATTGGTGCCACAGTCTTTTGGGCAAGCGCGGGCGCGATGCTCAGTGCCACGATGGCCGGAAAAAGCAAATACACCAGACTCTTTAAAAGGGATAGCAAAAAGTTGCTTTTCTTTGCCTTCACTACGGCGCAAAAAGAACTAGCAATGGAGTGGGACGGTTGGTTTAGCAAGGCATTCTGCCATTCATTAAAAAGATTTAATTACGCGAAACATTATGCCTAAGCTACAAAAAAATTTACAAAATGCAGCTAGCATTTAGGGGTTTTCCCCTAGAGGTGGTTTGTTAGCCCACTATTGATTTAAGATTATTGGGCCATTCAATTAATCCTATATTAAAAGATCGATATGAAAGAAAGCTATCCAGAGTACGTTAAGAATAGATCCGCCAAGATTTATTTGGCAGGAATTGTAATCTTTTCAGTAGCGATTCTAACTATTGTGTTTTTAGGTAGTCTGAACTTTTCTTAAGTGCGCAATCGCTTTGAATGGCTTTTGCTCAGAGCAAGAGCCATTACTGCATATTCAGTACATCAAAAGCGGCTTTTAATCGTTTGGAATAGAGCGTAGTGGTCGCTTTAATTTCTTCAGGCGTCCAACTACGATAGCCAGCACCCGCCTTCATCCCTGTTTTACCTTCTGCCATTAATTTCGCCAAGCTCGGGGGAATGGTTTGACTATTCGAAAGCGAGGGATAAATTTCTTTTGCAGCATTAGCCATGCCATCCCACCCTGAGATTTCTTTTTGCGTCATTGGTCCAACCGCGGCATAGCGAAAACCAAAGCTATAACGTACTGCATCATCAATATCTGCTGGCGTTGCAATGCCTGCATCTACTAGCGCCAAGGCTTCGCGCATCAAAGCATGCTGTATACGGTTGGCTAAAAAACCAGGAATATCGCGTTTTACTAAGACGGGTTTTTTATGAATCTGGCGATACAGTTTACATATTTGTTGGGCAATGGCAAGATCTGATTTTTCTCCAAGCACAATCTCAACTAAAGGCACAATTTCTGCTGGCATAAAGTAATGGGCGCCAATCATGCGGTTGGCTGTAGCTAAATGCTGGGCAATTTTTGAAATTGGAAAACCAGAGCTATTGCTACCAATAGGAATATGCAGGGGAACACGCTGATCTAGCGACTGGAAAATCGCTTGCTTGAGCGCTAGATCTTCAGCGACAGTTTCAATGACCCAAATACAATCTTGCCAATCGACCCAGGAATCTAGATCTCCGCTCATTTGTTCTGCCAATAGTGAGTTTGGGTTTTGCTCACGAATAGCAGCATGGGTCGTAATAGTTTGTGCTAACGCTACTGCTTTTTGTAGGCACTGTAATGCCTTATCTTTACTGCGACCTAAGATTAAAACCGAGTATTGCTCGGCAATAAAGCCAGCTGCAATTCCTACAGCCATGGTGCCGCTGCCAATTACTGCAATATAAGTCATGAAGTATTCATCCAAGATGGGGTAAAAGTTAATTCTAAGGCGAAGTCAGTATAAATAAGAATAACTTAGGATAATTGAGAATATCTACTTTTATTATCTCAGTATGTAACCGCATAATTATGTTTAAATAGCCTGATCAAAAGGTGTCTTTTAAGGAAAATTTGGAATGTCAATGTATAACCCGTTTCAGCCAGTAGAAAAAATTAAAGCCGAAGTTTTTATGTCGATGCCAGCTAAGTTTAAAAAAAAATCTCGCACTGGTTGGTCAGACCCCAATCGTCAAAATGCCGAAGTAGAGTGTTTTTTAGAGGGGCCTTCATTTGACCGTGAAGGTAATTTATGGTTTGTTGATATTCCCTTTGGTCGGATTTTTCGCATTACACCAAAAGGCGATTGGGAGTTAGTAACGCAATACGATGGCTGGCCAAATGGGTTGAAGTTTCACCAAGATGGTCGCGCTTTTATTTGTGATTACAAAGCAGGGTTACTGGCATTAGATCCGAAAACTGGCAAGCTAGAAACTATTTTAGGTTCGATGTACAGCGAAAACTTTAAGGGTTTGAATGACTTGCATTTTGCCTCGAATGGCGATTTATATTTTACCGATCAAGGACAAACAGGAATTGCAGACCCTACAGGGCGGGTCTTCCGTTTGTGCGCGAATGGTCAGCTTGATCGCCTAGCCTTAAATGTACCGAGCCCGAATGGCATTACCTTAAATACGCAAGAAAAACATGTTTTTGTCGCAGCGACTCGCTCTCAGCAAATTTGGCGTTTACCCTTGATGGCAGATGGTTCAGTATCAAAAACCGGCGTAGCAATTCAGTTAACCGGTGGGGTTGCTGGTCCCGATGGAATTGAGATGGATTCTGAGAATGGCCTATTAGTTTGCCATTTAGGTATTGGAGTGTGGCGCTTCGATAGCAATATGCTGCCAACCCATTTAATTTATTCAGAAAATTCCCATCACCATCATTTAGCCAATTTATGTTTTGGGGGTGACGGTAAGGATGTATATATTACTGAATCTCTGTCGGGCGATATCTTAAAAGCTCGCCTACCTGTAGCCGGAAAAAAAATATTTGGGCTTTCTTAGCCCAAATAAATTAGACGGTGCGCAAGATGCAGTTCATTACCATAGCAACAGCACAGCATTTTATTACCGATATTTTTAGGGCGGTGGGCGTACCGCCCGAAGATGCGGCGAGAGTCGCGCATCTCATGTTGCAGTCTGATTTAGCTGGTGCTGATGGCCATGGCTTATTTCGTTTACCTTCTTATGTAAAGCGAATTCAAGCAGGCGGTATTAATTTACATCCCAAGCTGCAGGTTGAAAAAGATTTCGGTGCAACTGCATTATTGAATGGTGACAATGCATTGGGTCATTTGGTAATGTCGCGGGCGGTTGAGCTAGCGCAAACCAAAGCTAAGCAGTTTGGAGTAGCCTGGATTGGCAGCCATCATGGTAATCATTCTGGTGCCGCGGCGGTGTACGTGCGCTTGCTAGCTGAGCAAGGCTTAATCGGAATTTATATGGCAGTTGGCAATGCTAATCATATGGCCCCTTGGGGTGGCATTGATTTATTACTGTCTACTAATCCCCTCGCGATTGCAATACCTGCGGGAAAGCAGCCAATTGTATTATTGGATATGGCAACAACGATAGCCGCCTATGGCAAAGTCAAATTAGCCGCGCAAAGGGGCGAATTAATGCCTGATACTTGGATGATTGATCGCAGTGGTAAACCCATTATTGATCCTAACCGCGCAAGCGAAGGCTCGCTTTTACCGATTGGGGAATATAAAGGCTATGGCTTAGCATTGATGATTGGTTTATTGGCGGGTAGCGTAAATGGGGCAGCGGTCGGCAAAGAAACCATCGATTTTAATGCGCAACAAGCTAGCGTTACCAATACTGGCCAAGCTCTTATTGCGCTCGACCCTTCTGCTTTTGGTGACCGTGAAGCATTTATTGAGCGGGTCAATCAAGTTATTAGTGATATCCAGCAATCGACTCCCATTCCTGGCGGATCAGGAATACGTGTGCCAGGTGAGGGTGCCGCACGTACAAGTGAGCAACGACAACGCGAAGGTATTCCCCTGCCATTAGAATTATTTAAAACGTTAGATAACTTAGCCATAGAACATGGCGTACCACTTTTACTTTAGGAGCATCATGAAAATTCAACTACAGCGCAGGCTTCAACTCAACGCACGCAGCATTTTACTTGGCAGCTTTTTATTACTAGCTGGGCTAACGCAACCCGTACTTGCTGCCTATCCTGATAAACCCATTAAAGTGCTAGTGGGTTATGCACCCGGAAGTTCGACCGATATTATTGGGCGTATTATTGCGCAAGACTTAAGTATGGCATTGAAACAAACAGTAGTGATTGAGAATCGTGGTGGTGCCGGTGGTAGTTTAGCTGCCGATGCCGTAGCAAAAAGTGCGCCCGATGGATATACGATTTTATTTGCCCAAAATGGTTTAGCAATTAACGTAGCTGCCAATCCAAAATTAGCCTTTAATGGCATGAAAGATTTAATACCGGTGGTTGGGGTTACAGCAACGCCACACATCTTAGTCGTAAATAAAGAATTTCAAGCAAAAAATGTGGGCGAACTAATGGCCTTATTAAAAGCTAAACCCGGTAAATTAAGTTTTGCCTCATCGGGCATTGGAAACTCAGATCACATGGCGGGTGAATTATTTCTCGCAATGACTGGCTTACAAGCAATTCATGTACCTTATAAAGGGGGGTCGCCAGCAGCAACTGATGTCTTGGGCGGTCAAATCGATTTCTATTTTGCTGGGATGCCAGTTGGCTTACCTTTGTATAAGGGCGACAAGTTACGCGCTTTGGCAGTAACTAGCAAACAGCGCTTTACTGGCACGCCTGAGTTACCAACCATGAATGAAGCGGGAGTGCGGGGCTATGACATGACTTTATGGCAGGGTGTTTTTGTGCCCGCAGGTACGCCTAAGGAAATTATGAATTTACTCAGCACCACGATTTTAAAGCTGCTTGATGATCCTGAAACTAAGGCGCGTCTGAATAAAGCTGGGGTCCAAATTACTCCAATGAATCAAATCCAATTTAGTGAGCTTTATTTTTCAGATATTACGCGGTGGAAACAAGTTATGGAAAAAACTAATATCAAGCTTGAATAAAAGGGGTACGACGAATACTGTATTTTCTTTAGTGGTACTAATAAGTAGTACAGGTAAAGGTATGCATGACTGGAAAGCGATCATTTAAGGTTGTTCGTACTTCAGAAATGGCTGCACCCTTTTTACCAAATTTTTTACATTCCTCAATGGCGACCGCCATCACTTCCTCATCTTTGGCAGTAGCAACTGTTTGAACGCCAACGCGCCCATCGGACGTTTGTACTGCTCGAAAATTATTTTTGGAGGTACTGCAGGCGCTTAAAATAACGTTTGTAGTAAGAGCAAGTAAAAACAACTTTAGCGGTGGTGAATAATGGGTATTCATAAATTTTGATATTCTTTTTTCATTTTTAATTAATGGCAGTAACTGGGAATAAAATCCTACAGGTTAGTGGAATACCTACTTAATTAGTAAATTGTAATTTAGCTAAGCGCGCATAAAGACCATTTTTTTCAAGCAACTCTAGATGGGTGCCTTGTTCTACGATACGGCCCTCATCGAGAACAATAATGCGATCGGCTCGCAAGACAGTTGCAAGGCGATGCGCAATAATTAATGCTGTTTTTCCGGGCAGTAGCGTATTAAGGGCTTTTTGCACAGCCCGCTCCGATTCGGCATCAAGAGAGGCGGTGGCTTCATCTAATAACAGGATGAAGGGATTTTTTAAAATAGCGCGAGCAATCGAAATACGTTGTTTCTGTCCACCTGATAAACGTACACCGCGCTCACCTAAGAAGCTGTGATAGCCCTCTGGTAGTGAAGTAATGAATTCGTCAGCATATGCCATTTTGGCGGCAGCAATCACTTCATCATCAGTGGCATTGAGACGACCATAGCGAATATTTTCAAGTGCGCTATTAGCAAAAATTAAGGGCTCTTGCGGAACAATACCAATTAGATGGCGCAACTCATCAATAGGCCACTGCTCTAGCGTGCGGCCAAAAATAGTGATAGCGCCACTCTGTGGCTCATAAAAACGTAAGAGCAAGGAGAAAATCGTACTCTTGCCTGCACCCGATGGGCCTACTAAGGCATAGCTTTTGCCTTTTGGAATCGCGAGCTTCAAGTGATTTAAGGCTAAAAATGTGGG
>CAJASX010000093.1 GCA_903944725.1 uncultured beta proteobacterium | reverse complement strand
TGATGTAGCTTGCGCTACCTGACCCAAGAGAGAATCAGTTCAGGGGCAACCGCAATTAAGCGGCTAGTGCGTAACGTTCGTCGTTAGCAGTTATTACATTCCCATTGATTTACGAGATAACGGGTCCTCGGTATGCCCTTGCTGCTTTGTAATCCACGTCGAAACCATGTCGACCCCGAATTAGAAGCGTTGGGAGACCTATTTTAGAACGCTTCGCAATAAATTGCACCCTATTTGGGAAAGATGATCTGCAACAGCTCACGAGGGTCATTGACGAGATAGTCAGCACCCCAGTCCTGCGGGGGTTCAGCGCAGCCACAGTAGCCATAGGCAGCAGCAACGGTTTTCATCCCAGCCGCTTTGCCAGCGACTATATCGCGAATATCGTCACCGACATAAAGGGATTTATCGGGATTAACTTGGGCAATTTCTGCTGCATGTAGTAATGGCGCAGGATGGGGTTTTGGATGGGCAGTCGTGTCACCCGAAACGGTGGAGGCGGCGCGATGTCGTAGACCCATGAGCTCTGTCAAGGGATGAGTAAAACGCTCACTTTTATTGGTGACAATTCCCCACGGCATTTTGGCAGCGTCTAATGTATTTAATAGATCATGTATACCTTCGAAGATGCTGCTATGGACTAATAGCGCTTGTTCGTAATTAATAAAAAATTCATCACGCAAGGGAATGAAATCAGGATGTTTAGTATCAATGCCAAACGCGCATTGAATTAAGCCCCGCGCACCTGCAGATGAGTAAGGGCGCATTTCTGCATAAGGTTTTGGAGGCAGTTGACGGGCAATGAGTAATAAATTTGCAGCATTGACTAAGTCGGGTGCAGTATCGGCAAGGGTGCCGTCTAAATCAAAAAATATTCCAGCAAATGGACTGTTAGCCAAATCCATCGTGCTTAATTTGTGGAAACTTTACGTGTAGCAATTAAATAATTAACCGCGGTATCGTTAGTCAGGCTGTAAATCTGCGTGATAGGGTTATAGCTAAGCCCTTTAATACCAATGATTTCAAGGCCAGCATCACGCACAAAGTGCCCCAATTCAGATGGAGTAATAAATTTACGGTAGTCATGGGTGCCTTTTGGCAGCAAACGCAGCAAATACTCAGCGCCAATAATGGCAAATAAATACGATTTTGGATTGCGATTGAGGGTACTAAAAAATAAGGTGGCACCAGGCTTTGCTAAGCTTGCGCAGGCCTTCACCACTGAAGCAGGGTCGGGTACATGTTCGAGCATTTCCATGCAGGTAACGACATCAAAACTTGCGGGTTCAGTTAGCGCAAGTGCTTCGGCAGAGATGGCTTGATAATGTACTTGAACACCACTTTCAAGTGCATGCAACTCGGCTACTTTTAACGCCTTTTCCGATAAATCAATGCCAGTAGTTTGTGCACCCGATTGGGCCAATGCTTCAGCCAAAATACCACCACCGCAGCCAACATCTAAAGCGCACCTTCCATTGAGCTCAACAAAAGATTTGATCCACCCTAGTCGTAATGGATTTATAGCATGCAAGGGTTTGAATTCGCTATTTTGATCCCACCAGCGATGGGCTAAAGCGCTAAATTTAGCAATTTCAGATTGATCGACGTTCATATAACTTGATTCGCGTGAAAAGATTGGTTACAGAGAAAGACTTACAAATATAGCGGAAACAAAAAAGCCCGGGGTTAGCCGGGCTTTTTGCGAAAGAAGTAAATTACTTCTTAACAGCTGATGTACCAACAACTTCGATGTCGGTACGGCGGTTCTTAGCACGTCCTTCAGCAGTAGCATTGCTAGCAACTGGGTTGCTCTTGCCTTTGCTTTCGGTATAGATACGGCTTCGATCAACGCCTTTGCTAACCAAGTAGTCTTTAACTGATTGCGCACGACGCTGGCCAAGAGCCATGTTGTATGCATCAGTACCAATGCTATCGGTATTACCAACAGCGATGATGACTTCTAGTTTGATTTTGCTTAAATCAGCAGCAATTTTGTCTAAGGTAGCTTTGCCTTCTGGCTTTAATGTCGATTTATCGAAGTCATACAAGGTATCAGCTTGTAAAGTGATTTTGCTCTGGGTTACAGCAGGAGCAGGTTTAGCAGCAGCAGGAGCAGGTTTAGCAGGTGGCTTTGGTGCAATCCAACCGTCGCAGTTTGCCATTGCAGAAGCAGGAGTCCAGTTGTTATCACGCCAGCACAGGGTGCCATCGGAGTTTTTCCAAGGCAACGTGCCATCTGAGCCAGTCCAGTTGTCTCTACCTTGGGCCATAGCTGCGCTTGCCGAAATAGTAATTACAGAAGCGAGCAATAGTTTTACGGTTTTGTTCATTTTTTGTCCTCAAAAATCACTTTTAAAAATAATGTCAAATTTACACGCTTCGCTATGCCTAAATGCATCTAGTACAGCGCGACCCATCTAAATTTCTTACAATCTGTCCAGAATATTAGCACAAGTTATGTGTCTTCTAGATGATATTATTTCGATATGGAACAAGCCGCTAAAGAAACACTACCAATATCCCTAGAAGACGAAATGCGGAGGTCCTATTTGGACTACGCCATGAGCGTTATAGTCGGCAGAGCCTTGCCAGACGTGCGTGATGGTCTCAAACCCGTCCACCGTAGGGTCCTTTTTGCGATGTATGAATTAAACAACGATTGGAACCGCCCTTACAAAAAATCTGCCCGTATAGTTGGCGATGTCATCGGTAAATACCATCCGCATGGCGATTCTGCGGTCTATGACACGATTGTGCGGATGGCCCAAGATTTCTCGCTAAGATATATGTTAGTTGACGGGCAGGGCAATTTTGGCTCAGTTGATGGCGATAATGCCGCAGCAATGCGCTATACCGAGATTCGCTTACGCAAAATCGCCCATGAGCTTTTGGCCGATTTAGATAAGGAAACCGTTGATTTTGGCCCTAACTACGATGGTAGTGAGCACGAACCCCTGATTTTACCTGCCAAAGTACCCAATTTACTGATTAATGGCTCTTCTGGCATTGCAGTGGGAATGGCTACCAATATCCCCCCACATAACCTCGATGAAGTGATTACAGCCTGTTTGCATGTATTACACAAGCCCGATTGCACCATAGATGAGTTGATCGAAATCGTACCTGCCCCCGACTTTCCAACCGCCGGCATCATTTATGGGGTACAGGGAGTTCGTGAAGGTTACCGTACCGGACGCGGACGTGTAGTGATGCGGGCCAAAACCCATTTTGAAGACATTGACAAGGGTTCACGCCAGGCCATTATTGTTGATGAGTTGCCTTATCAGGTAAATAAAAAGAATTTACTCGAACGCATTGCCGAATTAGTTAATGAGAAAAAAGTTGAGGGCATTTCCGATTTACGCGATGAGTCAGATAAATCGGGCATGCGAGTCGTGATCGAGCTGAAGCGCGGTGAAGTGCCAGAGGTCGTACTCAATAATCTGTACAAAAGTACCCAGTTACAAGATAACTTCGGTATGAACATGGTGGCCTTGGTTGATAACCAACCCCGCCTGCTCAATTTAAAACAGATGTTAGAGTATTTTTTACAGCATCGACGCGAGGTGGTTACGCGGCGAACAATTTTTGAATTGCGTAAGGCTCGTGAGCGCGGCCATGTCCTTGAAGGGCTTGCTGTTGCTTTAGCAAATATCGACGAGTTCATCGTGCTAATTAAAGCTGCTGCAAATCCTGTTATTGCCAAACAAGAATTAATGAGCAAGCCCTGGGATTCCGCCATGGTACGTGAGATGTTAGCGCGCGCTGAAACGGATACTCCGGGCGGTCGTAATGCTTATCGTCCCGATGGTTTGTTGCCTGAGTATGGCATGCAAGCTAGTGGTTTGTATCGCTTATCAGATAGTCAGGCGCAAGAAATTTTGCAAATGCGCTTACAGCGTTTGACTGGTCTTGAGCAAGACAAAATTGTGGCGGAATATAAAGAAGTGATGACTGAAATT
>CAJASX010000092.1 GCA_903944725.1 uncultured beta proteobacterium | reverse complement strand
AGAAAAAATCACTGTCATGACGGTAGGGATAGTCGCTATCACGATTGCGATAGGCCGCTGGGGCGGTTGCAATTATGACTAGACCCCCTCCCGTTTGCTGACGCATTAACTCAGCTAAGCGTGCACGCCGCGCACTATAAATACTGGGATTAAAGGAGGTTTTAGATGTAATCATAGTTTATTTATAGCCTGATTAAGCTTCATAAGACGCTCAGGGCTACCTACATCGTGCCATGAACCCAAATATTTTTCACCAGTCACTTGGTTTTTTGCCATGGCCTTAATTAATAATGGCGCTAATTTAGCCTTTTCACCCACTACCAAGTCTTTAAATAGGTCTCGATGGTAAATTCCAA
This sequence comes from uncultured beta proteobacterium, assembly GCA_903944725.1. Classification (GTDB taxonomy): domain Bacteria; phylum Pseudomonadota; class Gammaproteobacteria; order Burkholderiales; family Burkholderiaceae; genus Polynucleobacter; species Polynucleobacter hahnii. Next base: position 21,918 of record CAJASX010000092.1, on the reverse strand, counting down.
TGCCCGAAAAAGTTAAACGCTCAGCATTTTGGCTTAAATTGGCTGCCTGATTAAGTCCAACCGTCATCGCTATTTTAGCGGCCTGATCTGCCCAAACCACATTACCCTGTAGGTAAAAATCGCCATGCGGATGTTGACTAGGGTTGGGTACCAGAATCAAATGAGCCAATTTTCTCGAACTAGCTAAACGCATCTGGGCTAGAACAGTGACTAAGTGTTGAATTGGAAAATTGGGGCAAAAAATATCGCCATTAATCACAATGAAATAATCTACTGGATTTAATATAGGCAAAGCTTGGCAAATTCCTCCAGCAGTTTCAAGGGCTTCATTTTCAGGTGAATAGTCAATGCGTAAACCAAAACGCATTCCCGGCCCCAGGGTGGAGCTAATTTTTTCACCTAGCCAAGCAAGATTAATGACTACATGTTGAATGCCGCCAACTTGTAAATTTTCTAGATGCCAAGACAATAATGACTTACCCTGAACTTCTAACAGCGGTTTCGGTAAGAAATCAGTTAACGGACGCATCCGTTCACCCCGTCCGGCTGCAAGTAATAAACAGGGGATAAAGCCTGAAATTGACATTAGTTTAGTGGCGCTAAAATGCGCGCAAGGGGTTTTAATTCGGCATAACGATTGGCAACATGAAGGACATAGTGTAAAACTAAGGGAATAGATTGTAGGTAATTAGCTTTACCATCTCGATAATTTAAGCGGGCAAAAATACCTAATATTTTTAAGTGGCGTTGTAAGCCCATCCATTCAAAGTCACGAAAAAAATCACCAAAGTCAGGTGGCACTGGTAAACCAACCCGACGTGCGCTTTCCCAGTAAAAAATGAGCCAATTGAGTATTTTTTCTTCAGGCCATTGAATATAAGCATCACGTAAGAGAGATGCTAGATCATAAGTAATGGGGCCAAAAACGGCATCTTGAAAATCCAAAATACCAGGATTGTGATGTACGGTAAACATTAAATTACGCGAGTGGTAATCACGATGCACAAATACCTTACTTTGGGCTAAATTATTTTTTAGTAGCAAATTAAAGCAAGCACTTAATTTAGCTTGTTGTTTAGCAGACAAATTTAAATTAAGGTGACGTTTTAAATACCATTCTGGAAATAAATCGAGTTCGCGCTGTAAAAGTTCAGCATTATATTCAGGTAAGACATTTGCTTGACTTGCTAATTGCAATTGCACTAGTGCCATGATGGCATCGTTGTATAGTTTTTCAGCATTACTCAGCTTAAGTTGATCTAAGTAAGTGATGTTGCCTAAATCGCTTAACAATAGAAAACCAGCAGAGTTATTTTCTGCCAGAATAAGGGGTACATTTAATTGAGCTTGAGCAAATAGGCGTGCCACCCTAACAAAGGGTTCTATCGGCTCTTTATCGGGGGGCGCATCCATGATGATGAGCGATGAATAATCGGCTTTATTAGACTGAATCCGGAAATAACGGCGAAAGCTAGCATCAGCCGAGGCCGGTGCCAATGAGCCTAGATCCATTTGCCAGGGTAGGGCTAAAGCCCCTAGCCATTGGCGTAGCAAAGATAAGCGAGAATCAGGCATGGTCGGTTCGTATAATAAGTCTAGTCTAGATTTATGAGTCATTATCGCCGTCGCGCCGGCCTTTGCGCCCCCGTTCAGTTTACATCCACCGTACGATTGATTTTGGGCGTGACCTTGTTACGCTTGGCATCTGAAACTGTTGCCCAAACTGCAGTCATTCCCCCTCCAATAGCAAGCCCTTCAGTATCCACTTTATTTCCCGATAAAGGCAATCTCAAAGGCTTAAGATTTGATGATCAATTGCGTATTGGCAAACCCATTCCCGATGATCAGGCACTAACTTTTACTGCCAGTGATGCCATTGATGGAGTGGTTGAGCGCGAAATGAAATTGCAAGGGCGCGCACAAATACGTCGTAATAGTACTGTGATGAAAGCCGATCAAATTTCTTACGATCCAGATACTGATACTGCAAACTTAATTGGCAATGCAGAATTAGTAAAAGACAATGTCATTTTTACTGCACCCAAAGCTCGGTTGCGAATAGATGCTCGTGAGGGCGGTATGGAAAACTTGACTTATGCGTTTCGCGATAGTCGAGTGCGTGGCCGTGCAGATAAGTTAACGGTAGCGTCAGCAGATATTTATCAATTAGATCGGCCAATTTATACCACCTGTGCACCCGATAATCTCGATTGGTATTTTACGGCGAGCCGAGTTGATCTCGATCAAGAGCAGCGCACCATGACCGCCAGGGATGGCGTGATGCGATTTTTTGACGTACCAATTTTATATATTCCTTATATTAGTTTACCAACTTCCAATCAGCGTCGTTCTGGATTTTTAGCCCCAGTCGCTGGCTATAACACCACTAATGGTATTGATGTTACAGAGCCGTACTATTTAAATATCGCCCCCAATCGCGATCTATTAATAATGCCGCGCTACATGAGTAATCGTGGCTTACAGTTGGGTGGAAATTTACGCTATCTAGAGCCAAAATATACTGGGGCATTACAAGCCGATATTCTGAATGATCAGTTAACCCAATCTTTGCGCTGGAAATATGATTGGCAACACCGCGAAGTAATTTTGCCAGGCTTAAATGCCTACGCCAATGTGGCTAAAGTTTCTGATAACACCTACCCAATTGATTTTTCACGTTCAATTGCGGCAGCTGTTTCGACACAGTTTCGTCAGGAGCTAGGAACTAATTACGCGATTGATGGTTGGAACTTTACGGCACGTACCTTAACGTTTCAAACCTTACAGCCTGATCCCGCTAGCATTGTTGGAGCACCATACAATATTTTGCCTGAAGTAAAAGCATCGTATATTAAAAATAACTTTTTAAATTTACCAACCACTGGTGCATTTAAAGGTCCTGATGCTTACTTTAACGCCGATTTCACTCGCTTTCAGTACAACATTGCGGGTAACTTAGCTGGCACAGCCCCCGGACCTTATAGCGATGCAACACGCAGTGTCATTAAAGGCGGTATTAATGCCTCGCAAACTACCCCAGGGTATTACCTCGCCCCGAAATTATTTTTTCAGGCAAATAACTACAGTGCTGTTTCTTCAACCCCAGGGGCTGCACCGTCGCAGGGTTTTATTATTCCCACCATCACCCTTGATAGTGGCATGGCATTTGAGCGTGAAGCTACAGAGCTAAAAGGTTTTTTTGGTCGCGATATGTTATTAACACTTGAGCCCCGCGCTTACTATGTATATACGCCTTATGTCAATCAAAGTAATGCGCCAAATTTTGATACAGCCGATCAAGGTTTTGGTATTTCGCAAATTTTTGCACCCAATACCTTTATTGGTAATGATCGGGTATCAGATGCTAATAAAGCTACCTTAGGCCTCACCAGTCGTTTACTAGATGCTCAAACTGGTGCTGAGCGGGCCACCGTAATCGTGGCACAGCAACAGCAATTTCAGGGGCAAAAAGTTTCTACCTCAACTACTGTGCAAAACCCCTCAACCTATTCGGATACATTAGGTGCAGGTACAGTGCGTTTACCAGGAAATTTTAATCTTGATTTATTTGGCCAATTTAATACTCAGTTGAGCCGCTTTGTGCAATCTAGTGTTGGCGCAGGTTGGAACCCAACCCCTGGGCGTTTAATTAACTTTGGTTATCGTAATGTTTGGACCGTGCCAGTACCCGGCATTTCTGCGGGAGCCACCACCACCGATCAATATAGTGCCTATGGTCAGTGGCCTATTACTAAAAATGTTTCGGTGATGGGGCGCTGGGGTTATGACGCTCTAGCAAGTAAAACCCTTAATACCATGGCAGCAGTAGAATATGACCAAGATTGCTGGGCTATTCGAATGGCATATTCGCAAATTTTAACCAATGCAGCCACTAACACGCAAATTTTGTTTCAACTAGAATTTAAAGGATTTGGCGGTATTGGAAATAACCCAGTTGATATTATGAAATTAAATATTCCCGGATATAAACCAGCACCGCAAGCCTTGCCTCCATCTGCCTTTGAAAACTATAAGTGATTATTAAGCTATCGTTTTTACCCCTCTTGCATCGCCTAGCTTTTAGTATCTTACTAGCTGCTAGTACCTTGGCCTTGGCGCAAAATACCAATAAAGTTACCAATCCTGGGGCAGTTTCAGCCAGCCCTTCAGGTCCCGCCAGTGTTAGTAAGTTACGCAATTTAGATGGCGTAGCGGCAATTGTGAATACCGGCTATATCACTCGGAAGGATATTGATGATCGGGTCAGCGAGGTTCAAGGGCAGATAAGCAAGAGTGGTAAGCCAATGCCTGATGTCGTCACCTTGCGTAAGGAAGTTTTAGAGCGCTTAATTGTTGAAAAAATTATGTTGCAAGAAGCTGAAGCTACCGGCATTACTATTAGCGATAAAGATCTCGACTTGATCATCACGAAAATTGCGGCGCAAAATAAACTGACTGTTGCCGAATTTCGTGAAAAAATTATACAAGCTGGTATGAGCTTGAAGCAACATCGCGATATCTTGCGTAGCGATGTGGTGTTGTCGCGCTTACGCGATCGCGAAGTTGAATCCCAAATTAAAATTTCTGATGCTGAAGTTGATAATTTTATTAGTGAGCGCATGCAAATGATGGCAGCAGAAAACTCACCTCAAGCACAAAATCAAGAGCCCTCAAAACCAGGTTCTGGCCCAGAAGAAATCGATGTAGCACAAATTTTTATACCGGTTGATCCTGCCGCAGGGCTTGGCGTACAAACTGAGGCTCGAAAAAAAGCAGAAGCTATTCTCAAGGCTGCACGCGGAGATGCAGATTTTCTGCAACTTGGTGCACAAGCTGCGAAAGAAGATTCAAAAATTAAATTTCAAGATCTGGGGTATCGTACTCCCGACCGATTACCACAAATTTTTTATGAATCGGTACGCAACCTAGGTGCTGGACAAGTTGCACCTGCTGTGCTTAAAAGCCCCGCTGGTTTGCATATTTTAAAAGTCTTAGATCGTCGCTCTTTATCGGCACCCCCTTCAGGTACCGCTGCAATTGCTCCTAGTAGCAATATCAATGCTACCGATATTACTACTCCGAAAAATATTATGATTACCCAAACACTTGCCCGACATATTTTACTGCGTACTCGAGCTGGGTTTAGCGATACTGATGCCGAAAGAAAATTAAATGGCTTGCGTGATCAAATAAAAATTAAATCAGCCGATTTTGGTGAGCTCGCTAAGAAATTTTCTGAGGATGGTTCGGCTGCTAATGGCGGTTTATTGGGCTGGATGGGACCTGGTGAATTAGTGCCAGAATTTGAACAGGCGATGAATCGCTTGCAAATTGGCGAGGTAAGTAATGCGGTTAAAAGTCAATTTGGATGGCATTTGATTCAAGTGGTAGAGCGGCGTGAATCGCAGCTTACAGTAGATAAGCAACGCCAATTTGCTAAGGCGGCATTGCGCGAAAGAAAGATTGAGCAAGCTTATCTAGATTGGGTACGACAATTGCGGGATAACGCCACAGTAAAAATGATTAATACCGAAAATGTCGCCGCCCCTTGAGTTGGTTATTACTACAGGAGAGCCTGCGGGTATAGGTCCTGAAGTTGCTTTACAGGCTGCGCAACTATTTCTCCAAGAAAATTCCGCAGCCCAAGTTACCCTCTTAGGGGATCCTACTTTATTTAAAATCGACCAGCAAAAAAGTCCATCACCTTGGACAAAGCGTTTACAAATTGAGCCTATTAGATTAAAAACACCAGCTATAGCAGGCCAGCTAGATCAAACAAATGCGCCTTATGTATTGAGTTTATTAGATTATGCGCTAGCTGGCTGTATGTCTGGCCGTTTTAGCGCAATGGTGACGGCCCCCATACAAAAAAGCATCATCAATCAAGCAGGAATTCATTTTTCTGGGCATACCGAATATTTAGCACAACAATGCCATTGTTCGCAAGTTGTGATGATGCTTTGCGCTAATATACCAGCAGAAATATTAGGCTTAGCAAATTTACAGCCTTTACGAGTCGCCTTGGCGACTACCCATCTCCCCTTGAACAGGGTCGCTAAATCTCTGCAAAGTGAAACATTGCTTAATATCCTGAGCATTTTGCATCACGATTTACAAACTTGGTTTGCGATAAAGCAACCCCGTATTGCTGTAGCTGGATTAAATCCGCATGCTGGCGAAGGCGGTTATTTAGGCCGTGAAGAAATTGACATCATTGAGCCAGCTATTTTGGTGGCCCAACAACAAGGTATAACTGTTACTGGGCCAATTCCAGCAGATTCATTATTTAATCCACGTAATTTGCCGCAATATGATGCCTTTTTAGCGATGTATCACGATCAAGGATTAGCGCCATTTAAATTAGCTACATTTGGCCGAGGGGTTAATGTCACCTTAGGTTTGCCCATTATTCGCACTTCAGTAGATCATGGTACTGCTCTTGATTTAGCCGGCAAAGGGCTAGCCGACTCCAGCAGCATGCTAGAGGCTCTACGTTTAGCATTTCAGCTAGCCCAGCACCGCGTGCAGAATGAAGCCAATGCATCACGCCCGTAAGCGGTTTGGTCAAAATTTTTTAAAAGATGATGGCGCAATTCACGCCATTATCAAAATTATCAATCCTAGTGCCGATGCACACCTAATCGAAATTGGCCCTGGTTTAGGCGCGCTTACACTCCCACTATTAAATTATGTTGATCATATAGATCTATTAGAAATAGATCGTGATCTAGTAGCCTATTGGCGCGCTAAAAATTTACCAGGTGTACAAGTAATCGAAGGTGATGCACTGCATTTTGATTTTGTCCGCTGGGCAAAAAATAGTATCAATAAAAGCATTGAAACAGGTACAGAAAAAAATTTAGATCTGGGGCGCCGCCTCATTGTGGGAAATTTACCTTACAACATTTCCTCACCGTTATTATTTCAATTGCTTAGTGTGGCGCCGCTGATTAATGAGCAAGTCTTTATGTTGCAGGCCGAGGTTGTGGCGCGTTTGGTTGCTCCAGCAGGCAGCGCTGACTTTAGTCGTTTGTCGGTAATGCTACAAGCGCGTTATGAGATGGAGCAGGTATTGGAAGTACCCCCCACTGCTTTTGAGCCACAACCTAAAGTAAACTCAGCTGTAGTCCGCATGATTCCCCGTACCCTTTTTTCTTTAAATAAGCATGAGTGGCGCGCTTTAGAAAAAATTGTTGCTGCTGCATTTTCACAGCGCCGCAAGATGCTACGTACTAATTTAAAAAGCTATCTTGAACGCTTGGCAATAAGTGATACCGAATTAAAATTACGCGCCCAAGATATTCCAGTGAGTCGCTATATAGAATGGGCGAGTAGCTTAGCTAAGACATCATAATTACCATATCTGAAACTTAATTGGCCCGCCTTACTTTGATCAGCGCAATTATAATTTCTTATATGCGCTCGGATCAATTTGCTGCATTTCAGTTTCAATCCAATTTTCAACTTCAGCGTTCAGCTGATCCCCCGTTTTTCCTGCCGAAGAAATCAACGGCCCAATAGAAATTGTGACTAAACCAGGATATTTTAAAAAACTATTTCGTGGCCATACTCGACCACTATTGTGAGCCACAGGAATAACGCTGGCATTGGTTGCCACTGCTAAACGAGCGCCACCTTTGCGGTAAGCGCGATGCGAGCCAGTAGGTGTTCGTGTGCCCTCGGGGAAAATTAAAATCCAATTACCATCACGCAGGCGCGAACGACCTTGATTGGCAACTGAAATAGCAGCAGTTTCACGATTAGAACGGTTGATATGAATCATATTAAGCATGCCTAGAGCCCAACCAAAAAAAGGCAACCAGAGGAGCTCGCGTTTAAAAACAAAGCATAAATGTTTTGGAAAAATAGAAATAAAGGCAATAGTCTCAAAAGCTGATTGATGCTTACTTAAAATCACGACTGGTAAATCGAGAGAGGAAGTGACATGCTCCATACCTTTAATTTCATAGCGTATACCGCAAACATGCTCAAGTACAACTAAAACAAGATCATTCCATTTACTAACAAATTGATAGCGCTTATAAATGGTCATGAAAGGAAAAACAAGCAAGCATAAGCCGCCAAAAAAAAGGGTAAAAAAAAGTAAAAAAATAAAGAAAATAGTTGATTTAAACCAAATCATACTTGCCCTAAGTGCTGGTGAGTAAAGGCAAGTAAATTTTCGTAAATCGCGGTCTGCAAAGGCAATCGACCATTTTCAAGGGTATGTTTTCCTTTACCAGTAAGCACTAAATTTAACTGCGCCCCCAAAGTACTTGCGGGCAAGAGATCTCGCAGAGAATCACCTACGACTGGCACCCCTTTTAATAATTGCTCGCTAGGACCTTCGCACGACCCTAAATAGCGATTAGCAATTTCCAAGTACATTCCTGGTAAAGGTTTGCGGCACTTACATTGATCGGCATCAACATGAGGGCAAAAGAAAATACTATCAATCCTTCCGCCAAGTGGGGTTAGCAGATCAGCCATTTTCTGATGCATTGCATGTAAGTCTTGTAGAGTATAAAAACCCCGGGCAATGCCCGATTGATTGGTAGCAATTGCAATTCGATAGCCAGCTTGCGTAAGCAGAGCAAGTGCTTCTAAACTACCAGAAAGAGGTTGCCATTCTTCAGCTGATTTTACGTAATCATCGCGATCTGCATTAATCACACCATCTCGATCAAGGATGATTAATTTAAGCGCATTTTGACTCATACTAGCTTGCTGAGATCGGCGATCAAATTCATTTTTTGATGTAATTGTTGCAAGAGGGCTAAGCGGTTATCCTTAAGCTCTGGCTGAGGATCCATTACCATCACATCTGCAAAAAATTGATCAATTGGTTGCGCAAGGGCAACTAAAATTTGTAAGCATGCAACAAATTGCCCTTGTTGGTAAGCTAAATCGAGTTGTGGGCTAGCAGTCTCCAAGCTTTGTGCAAGGGCTATTTCAGCAGGAAGAACCAGTAATTTGAGTGAATATGAAGCTGGGATTACTGTGCTGGTTTTCTTCAAGAGATTGCTAATTCGTTTATTGGCTGCGGCAAGTTGAGCCGCCTCGGGTAAAGCATTAAACTGGCGCAAAGCTTGTAAGCGCTCAATGATATCGTTGAAATAAGGCGGCGTTTGACTTAAAACTGCTTCAATTTCGGCAACTGTAAAAGCACCAGCAAGTGCCGGTAGATCTCGTAAGTAACTACGAAAACGATCCGTAATAAATTGATAAATTTCGGCAGTATTTGCTTTTTGCGCCACGCTAGCTTGCTTAAATTGACTTCGTGCAAAATCAATTTGTGCTGGTAAATTGAGCGCCAAATTTTTTTCAACTAATAGTCGACAAATGCCAAGAGCCTGTCGCCTTAAAGCATAAGGATCTTTGTCGCCTGTGGGCGCGAGTCCGACACCCCAAATACCAACTACGGTCTCTAATTTGTCAGCTAAAGCCAAGATACTGCCAGTTAAGGTTAAGGGCAGATAGTCACCCGCAAAACGGGGTTGGTAATGCTCGCTACAGGACGCCGCTACATCGGCTACTTCGCCATCAAGGGTGGCGTAATAACGACCCATAATACCTTGTAACTCAGGAAATTCGCCAACCATCTCGGTAAGTAAATCTGCTTTGGCAATTTCTGCAGCACGGGCAAGCCATTCAGTATTGATGCTTATACCCTGTAATTTAAGTTGACCAGCAATCTGCAGTGCAATTGCTTGAACTCGATAAACGCGGTCAAGTTGACTGCCAAGTTGGTTTTGATAAACAACTTTGCTTAGGTCATTTAGGCGAGCATGCAAAGTACGCTTTTGATCTTGTTTAAAAAAGAAACGCGCATCAGCTAAGCGTGGCCGTATCACACGCTCATTGCCAGCAATAATGGCTTGAGGAGTAGCTGTTTCAAGATTAGAAACTACTAAAAAGCGATTACGTAATTTTCCAGCTTGATCAGTTAAAGCGAAATATTTTTGGTTAGTTTGCATGGTTAAGATCAAGCATTCTTGTGGAATTTCTAAAAATTCTGAATCGAATTCGCAGCTATAAATCGCTGGCCACTCAACCAGCGCTGTCACTTCATCTAAAAGTGCGGAAGGCATCAATACTTGGTCTTCTCCAGCGGCTTTAATGAGGGCATCATGAATGAGAGTACGCCGCCGATCAAAATTTGCTATTACCTTACCTTTAGTTTCCAGTAGCTGCTCATACGCGTCAGCGGTAGATACTGTCAAAATACCTGAAGAAAGGAAGCGGTGACCTTCGGTTTGTTGACCTGCCTCGATACCTAATGCAGTAATGTTTAGAGGCAACTTGCCATGTAGCGCAAGAATATGGTGGGCTGGCCTTGCAAATGCCACCTCTTTAAAAGAACCATCTTTTTGTTTGACTTGGTAATGCATCATTTTCGCAATTGGCAATTGCTGTAAAGCAGATTCAAGCGCTATTTGAAGGGTTACTGTTAATTGCGCACCAGTTGCAATGAGATTTAAATATATGGCCTCATTTTTACCGTCACCCGATCGCTCTAAGGTATTGAGATCAATCTCAGCGCAATTTAATGCTGCTAATTTTTTTAAAAGCGGTGCGCTAGGCTTACCCGCAGCATCAAAGGCTATGCTCACGGGTAATAATTTTTCACGAACTGGATAATTGGGCGCTTGATTTAAAACCCCATCAATTTGTACCGCTAGCCGTCGAGGGCTTGCAAAGCTAAGAGCCTTAGAGTGAGGGCTCAATAATTGAGCCTGTTGTAAAGATGTAAAAATGGCTGCACTGAAAGATTCGCCCAGTTTACGTAATGACTTTGGCGGTAATTCTTCAGTAAAGACTTCTAAGGTGAGGGTAGCGTTTTGTGCCGACATTATTTTTTATGTGCTTGACCCATTGGAAAGCCCAATTTTTCCCGTGCTTCAAAATAAGCTAACGCAACTGCACGCGATAAATGCCGAATGCGCCCAATATAAGTAGCTCGTTCGGTTACAGAAATAGCCCCACGAGCGTCTAAAAGGTTAAAAGTGTGAGCTGCTTTTAAAACCATTTCATAAGCGGGTAGCGCTAAGGGCACTTCAATTAAGCGTTTCGCCTCATTTTCATAGTTGGTAAAATGCACAAACAATAATTCAGTATTAGCTTGTTCAAAGTTATAGCAAGATTGCTCAACTTCATTTTGATGGTAAACATCACCATAACTTAAGCCGGTAGTCCAGACTAAATCAAACACATTAGAGCAATTTTGAATATACATCGCTAAACGCTCAATTCCATAGGTAATCTCGCCTAATACAGGTTTGCAATCAAGGCCACCAACTTGCTGAAAATAGGTAAATTGCGTCACCTCCATACCATTAAGCCAAACTTCCCAACCTAAGCCCCAAGCACCTAAGGTGGGATTTTCCCAGTCATCCTCAACAAAGCGCACATCATTTTTTTGTAAATCAAGCCCCAGTGCTTTAAGTGAGCCTAAATACAAATCCAAAATATTATCGGGCGCTGGCTTTAAGACCACTTGAAATTGATAGTAGTGTTGTAAGCGATTAGGATTTTCGCCATAGCGACCATCCTTTGGTCTACGGGATGGCTGTACATAGGCGGCTTTCCATGGTTCGGGCCCAATTGCGCGCAGAAAAGTAGCGGTGTGCGAAGTGCCCGCGCCAACCTCAAGGTCAATTGGTTGCAACAAGGCACAGCCTTGCCGATCCCAGTATTCCTGGAGTTGAAGAATAATTTGCTGAAAAGTAAGCATCAAAAAGTAAACATCATTGACCTAGCTAAGGGCTTGATTTTAACCGCCCAAGCAAATATAGCTAAGAAATCCGTAGTTTTGACTTACGCCAAAGCCCAAAAAGAATCAAGACGCCACAAAAGGCCAAGATTGGTAGATCTCCCCACCTGACATAGGGAGTTTTGCCCGAGTAGGCTTGCACTTGTAGATTTAACTCACTACGGGTGAATTGCTCAAGCTGAGCCAGGACTTGACCATTTGGCCCAATCACAGCTGTAATGCCAGTATTAGTAGCGCGAATACTGGGCAAACCTGTTTCTAGCGAGCGTAATTGTGAGAGGCGAAGTTGCTGAGCGGGCGCTTGAGAATGACCAAACCAGACTAAATTAGTCATATTGACCAACAGGTTGATGGGCTCGGTAGCATTTCTAAGTCGCGCAGCTAACTCTCCGCCAAACACATCTTCATAGCAGATCGTGATGGCGGCACCAAGTGGTTGTGAATTGGCTCGAATAATTAAAAACGGCGCTTGATCGACTGCGCCACGCCCAAAATTACTTAAAGGAATTTTAAATTCATCTACAAACCATTGAAATCCGTAAGGAATAAATTCACCAAATGGTACAAGATGTGATTTATCGTAGATATAGTTAGCCTGATTTTGATTGAAGCCTAGCGCCCGATTAGTAAACAAGTTTTTATTATTAGCTGTCTCAATTTGGCCCACTACACCAATTAATAAATTACTTGCGCTAGTTTGTGAAAATGCTTGCAATTGTTCTATGGCACCACTTGGTAATTGATTTTGGGGCCAAGGAAAAGCTGTTTCAGGAATAACAATTAAATTAGCGGCCTTTTCTTCAATCGATGCAAGGTACAGTTGAATCTGGCGCAATATTGCAGGCGGATTAAAATGCTGGTTTTGGGGAAAATTACCTTGTATTAATCGCACTGAAATAGGTTTTTCAAATGCTTGGGTGAGCTGCCAAAAGCTTAGAATTTGACAGCACACTACTACGCCAACCATTAAGCCAGTCATTTTCAAAAAGGAATTGCTTAAATTTGCAATAAGGTATGAAATTGCAAAGACTGCAAAAGTTATAGCGCTAGCCCCAAACCAAGGTGCAATTACTCCAAATGGCCCATTCACTTGAGTTTCAGCGAAGCCACTCCAAGGAAAGCCTGTAAAAAGCAGGCCTCGTAAAAATTCCAGGGCTGCCCAGGCGCTACCAAATAAAAGCGCATTCAGCAAGACAGAGGTGCCAGATGATTTACGAGTTAGGGTAAGGTAGTGCGCTAGAAGAGCGGCTATGCCAAAAAATAAACTTAGATAGGCAGAGAGTGCAAATACGCCAAAGCCTGCAAGAGACCAACTTAAACCACCAACATCATGCAAGCTAATATAAATCCACCACAAACTACAAATAAAATAAGCCAAACCAAAACTCATCCCTAACACAAAATAATGTTTGCTTGAGCTAATTTGTAGGCTGTTTAGGGAGAACCAGAAAATACTTAGGGCTAAAATTTGCCACCAGCCGCCATAAGGGGCTTCAGCTAGTAAGGCAATAGCCAGACCGCTCACCACGGCACACAATAGAGCACGTAACATCGTGGTTTTAATCAATTAACCCTCGGTAGCTAGGCGGCGGGCAATCAGAATATGAATTTGCCGTGAATCAGCCCGTTGAATTTCAAATTCAATATCCGCTATATTTAATTTTTCCCCTAATTTTGGTACCCGGCCAAGATACTGTGAGATAAAACCACCAATAGTTTCGATATTCTCTAGGTGAAATTGAGATTGGAGGGCTGCATTCACTTGCTCAAGCTCGGTAATACCTTTAATCCGTAGGGTGTTATTGTCAAGCGAAATAATGTTATCAGCATCTTCATCAATATCAAATTCATCTTCAATATCTCCCACAATTTGTTCAAGCACATCTTCAATTGTAATAATGCCAGCTATGCCACCATACTCATCGACTACCACCGCGATATGATTACGGTTATCGCGAAAATCGCGAAGTAGTACGCTAAGGCGTTTCGATTCGGGAATAAACACTGCTGGACGAAGCCAATCGCGTAATTGAAAATCAGTATCTGCAGAGTAGCGTAAAAGATCTTTAGCCAAGAGGATGCCAATGACTTTGTCGCGACTTCCTTCAAAAACTGGGAAACGCGAATGCGCAGCTGCAATAACCTCGGTAATAATTTGGGTAATCGGTAGGTTGGCATCAATCCAATCGAGCTGGGCTCGAGGCACCAAAATATCGCGGGCACATAATTCCCCCACTTGAAAAACACCTTCAATCATGGCTAGCGCATCGGCATTAATAAGACCTTCAATTTGTGCTTCACGAAGGGTATTAATGAGGTCGCGCCGCTGCTCGGCAGGTGAGCTGGGTTCTGGGCTAAGAAACTCGCTTAAACGCTCAAGTAGGTTTTTTTGGGGCTCTGACATAGTTTCATTATCTAATAGGGATTTGGGTAACCGAGCATTTTGAGGGCAGCAACTTCTAAAGCTTCCATTTTTTTCGCTGCTTGGGGCTTTTCATGTTTAAACCCGCGCGCATGCAAACAACCATGTAGTACTAAATGTGCTAAATGGGCTTCAGTCGATTTACTTTGCGCACGCGCCTCGGCAAGAATAACTGGCCAGCAAATCACAATATCCGCCTGCAGGTGACGATTTATTGCGAAGTTTCCTTGTTCATCGGCATAGACAAATGTCAACACGTTGGTCGCCTTATCGCGCTGGCGAAAATTTTGATTTAAGGCTTTGCTTTCAGCTTGATTAACAAAGCGCACCGTTACCTCACCTAGTAAATTACTTAAGACCATTAAAACCCATTGCCGAATTTTCTTTGGTGTTACTAGTGCTAGTATTTTTTCTTCGAGCTTAGCACTAGCAAATTGAATTTCAATTTTAGGCAGCTTCAACATAAACCAATTCACCGCGTAAGGTATGAGTTAAAACCTCAGTAATGCGTACGGTTTGCATTGAGCCAATTAAAGCAGCAGAGGTAACTGTAGGTTTTGGTAGGTGGATGACACGATTATTTTCGGCCCGCCCCTGTAAATTTAAACCATCTTTTGCTATACCTTCAATTAAAATAACTTCTTCGTGACCCAACATGCTTTGACTAATTGTTTTAGCTTGGGAATCTAATAAAGCTAATAATTTTTGGAGACGTTTAAGCTTGATTTCATACGCCGTATCATCTGGTAAGTTAGCCGCTGGAGTGCCTGGTCGAGGACTAAAAATAAAGCAGAAACTATTATCAAATTGCAATTCTTCAACCATTTTTAATAATTTATCAAAGTCGGCTTCAGTTTCACCTGGAAAGCCCACAATGAAGTCACTTGATAAGGTCAAGTTAGGGCGTTTCAAACGCATACGGCGAATGATACTTTTAAATTCAAGGGCAGTGTAGCCCCGTTTCATCGCCGCCAAAATGGTATCAGAGGCGTGCTGAACGGGTAGATGCAAATGGCTAACAAGCTGAGGAACCCGGTCATAGACATCAATTAAGCGCTGACTAAATTCTTTTGGGTGGCTAGTTGTAAAACGAATTCGTTCAACTCCTGGAATTTCAGCAACATACTCAATTAAATGAGCAAAGTCGGCTAAAGCATTTGAGTCACTTAATTTGCCTTGATAGGCATTTACATTTTGCCCAAGCAAGACGATTTCTTTCACCCCCTGAGAGGCCAAACCAGCAATTTCAGTCAGCACATCATCCAAAGGCCGTGAGACTTCTTCACCTCGTGTATAGGGAACCACACAGTAACTACAGTATTTTGAGCAGCCCTCCATAATCGAAACATAAGCCGAGCCCCAAGTTTGACGAGAGACCGGTAGATGATCAAATTTTTCGATCTCAGGAAAAGAGATGTCAACTTGAGAGGTGCCCGTAAGAAGGCGTTCTGCTAATAAGTCAGGAAGGCGGTGCAAGGTTTGCGGCCCAAAGACAACATCAACATGGGGTGCACGATTAATAATTTGCCGCCCCTCTTGGCTTGCCACGCAGCCGCCAACACCAATTAATAAGTCAGGCTTAGATTTTTTAAGCTCTCTTAAACGACCTAAATCGGAAAACACTTTATCTTGGGCTTTTTCGCGTATCGAGCAAGTGTTTAATAGTACGACATCTGCTTGCTCTAAATCGAGGGTAGTTTCCATACCTGCAGAAGCATGGAGGAGGTCGGCCATTTTGTTCGAGTCATACTCGTTCATTTGACAGCCAAAGGTTTTGATATAAAGCTTTTTCATATGCCGTTCTCAGGTTTATAGCTGGGGGCGAAGCTCGAATTTTAAGGGAAATACGCCAAACTAGCTAGAACAGGCGGTAAGCCAAAATAGCGATAAATGTTGGCGGTAAGGCGGCAAGCAAAAGATAACTGGCCGAAACTGCCAAATTGGGGAAGTAAGAGCGCAAAATCGCAATGCCAGCAGGGTTAGGGGCATTGGCAATTACAGTTAAGCCACCACCCGCAACTGCGCCACCGACTAAGGCAAGCTTAAATTCAGCAGAGGTTCCAGTGACCAAAGAGCCTAGGTAAGTTAGCGCTGCATTATCAGTAATGGCTGTTAAGGCTAGGCTTCCATAGAAAACAAGGTTAGGGCTCATTTGGGTTAAAAGGGGTTGCAGCCACCAAGCTTGCAATTTTCCTAAAACCACTAGGCCTGCCAAGAAGAAGCTAACCAATAAAGCTTCACGCAAAATTAAGGGGTTTTGGTATTTGGGGTAGGCAACGGTATAACCAATAAAAAATAATAAGAGCCAAATAAAAAGCACAGGATCATGCGCAACCAACACAATTGCACACAGAAAAAATAAATGAATTACGGTAACGCTAAATGGAATTCGATTGCGCGCGTGTCCAGTTTGGTTTGGCTGCTTTAAGCGTTCTAATTCAAGGAGCACTAAATTTTTATGAAATAGCACACTCACAAGCAAAGCATTAATTAAAACAGCAATAGTCGATTTAATACCAAAATGACTCAACATAAAGGCGCTATCCCATTGCCAAGTATTAGCAACCATCAATACAGGCGGAGCAGCAAAATTAGTTAGGGTGCCACCAATTGAGATATTTACAAACAAGACCCCAAGAGTAGCAAACATAAACAGCGTTGATGGGCGATGTCGATACACTAAATCACGCAATAAAAACGCCGCAATAGTCATCGCTGCAGGCTCGGTAATAAAGGATCCCATTAAAGGTGTAATACTTAAGGTTAAGAAATACAGGGCCGTATTAGGTTCAACCCGCAGAAGACGATGCCCTAATTGGCTCAGCCAATTTAAAATTTGATTGGTAAGATCAAGTATGGGCTTGCTACCAGCGACAACCATAATTGCAAAAACAAACATCGGTTCGGTGTAATTGCACTCATTAAGATAGAGCTTAGCGCTAGTAAAGCCATCGATTGCCCAAATAAATAAAATTAAGATAGCTGCCCAAAGACCAAAAACAATTTCGACTTCACCCAACATATGTAGTAGCCCAGCATGGCGCTTAGAGTGCGCTGCAAGCTTTTCAAAATAAGCAGTACAAAAAGTGTGAATTATTGCGATGGCAAAAAGGGTGGTGGCACATAGCTCAGTTGGACTAAAGTTCATCGTGGCATCTTATCAGCACTAAATGTAAAAATCGGTTTTAGCCTAATACCCTTAAAATAATAGGAAACAAACTAGCACAGCTTGCACTTTAGGCATTTTTATCAATTATTAAGGGCTAAACCCTTGAAATTTTGTTTATGAACCCCATCTAAGTGCTTGATAGTCTTGCTAGTGCCAACAGCCGAGGCTTATAAGGCCAACAGCTCATTTGCAACCAGTTACCAGTAATGATCTAAACCTAATCGAGGATAGAGTAATGACAAGTATTCAAAAAGAAACCTTAGGATTTCAGGCCGAAGTTAAGGAGCTATTACAATTAATGATTCATTCTTTGTACTCAAACAAAGAAATCTTTTTGCGTGAACTAATTTCCAATGCCTCAGATGCTGCCGATAAATTACGCTATGAGGCGATGACACATGCCGATTGGTATGAGAATCAACCCGACCTAAATATAAAAATTACCTTTGATAAGGCGGCACGTACCATCACTATTATTGATAATGGCATTGGTATGAGCCGAGAAGAAGTGATCTCTAACTTAGGTACGATTGCTAAATCTGGTACAAAAGAATTTTTCTCGAAACTCTCGGGCGATCAACAGAAAGACGCAGCTTTAATTGGCCAATTTGGGGTTGGTTTTTATTCAGCCTTTATCGTTGCTGACCATATTACGGTCGAAACACGCCGGGCTGGCTTGCCGGCAAGTGATGGCGTGCGCTGGGAATCAGACGGTTCAGGTGACTTTACAGTTGAAGCTATCGACCGACCACAACGAGGTACAGCCATTACTTTGCATCTGCGTGAAGGTGAAGATGAGCTACTTTCTTCTTATGGTCTAAAGTCGATCGTGCGCCGTTATTCTGATCATATTTCTTTGCCAATTGAAATGCGCAAAGAAGAATGGGATGAGGAAAAAAAGGAGCAGGTACTAAAAGATGAGTACGAAAGCATCAATCAAGCTAGTGCTTTATGGGCTAGACCAAAGTCTGAAGTTAGCGCCGAACAATATGATGAATTTTATAAAAATTTGTCGCATGATTATGAAAATCCACTTTGTTACTCACATAACCGTGTAGAGGGGCGTAGTGAATTTACCCAATTATTGTTTATTCCAGCACATGCACCATTTGACTTATGGGATCGCAATAAACGTGGCGGCATTAAGCTCTACGTTAAACGGGTCTTCATTATGGATGATGCCGAGCAATTAATTCCGACCTATTTACGTTTTGTGACGGGCGTGATTGATACTGCCGATCTACCTTTAAATGTGTCACGTGAAATTTTGCAAGAATCACGTGACGTGAAAGTGATTCGCGAAAGCTCGACTAAGCGCGTACTTTCGATGTTAGAGGACCTCGCCAATAGTACAGATGAAGTAAAGCTTGAAAAATACCACACCTTCTGGAAGGCCTTTGGCCAGGCGCTGAAAGAGGGGGTCGGAGAAGACCAAACAAATCAAGAGCGCATCTTAAAATTATTGCGTTTTGCTAGTACTCACACCGATTTACCAGAGCAAACAGTATCTTTAACCGATTACATTGCCCGCATGAAGTCTGGGCAAGAAAAAATCTATTACGTTACTGGCGATTCATTTAATGCCGCAAAAAATAGCCCTCACTTAGAAATTTTCCGTAAAAAAGGGGTTGAAGTTCTGTTGTTGTGCGATCGAGTTGATGAATGGATGCTTTCATTCTTTACCGAGTTTGATGGTAAGGCGCTGATTTCGGTAGCAAAAGGCGATCTCGATTTAGGCGAGCTGGCAGATAAAGCAGAAAAGACCGTACAAGAGGCAACCGAAAAAGAATTCAAGGATCTCCTCGAACGCATGAAAAAAACTTTAGCAGATAAAGCAAAAGATGTGCGCATCACTTTTCGTTTAACTGATTCACCCGCCTGTTTAGTGACCGATGAAAACGAATTATCTGGCAATTTATTGCGGATGCTAAAGGCTGCTGGTCAGCCGGCTCCCGAAACAAAACCGATTTTAGAAATTAATCCCGAGCATCCTTTGTTGCATAAACTAAAGTCTGACGATAAGCAGTTTGATGAGTGGGCACACCTGTTATTTGATCAAGCTATGCTTGCCGAAGGCGGGCAGTTAAATGATCCCGCTGGCTTTGTAAAGCGCATGAATCACATGTTGTTAAGTTAAGTGTAAATAGGAGTCAGCATGAACCAGGTCTTCACCCAGTTTGGCGCAGCACCTTTACAACAAAAAATTAGTGCAGGGGAGCATCAATTTGTAGCTGATGTGAGCACCAAGCTTGGCGGCGCCAATTCCGGGCCATCACCCCATGAGCTTTTAGCAGCCGCTTTGGGCTCATGTACTGGTATAACCCTAAAAATGTATGCGCAAAGAAAAGAATGGCCATTGAGTAATGCCATAATTACTGTTGATATCAATCGTACCAATCAAATTGAACACTTTGAACGCACCATTGAACTCATTGGTAATTTAGATGCCGAGCAACGGGCACGGCTATTGGAAATAGCCAATAAGTGCCCAGTACATTTAGCTTTAGCGGGGCAGATTCAAATTTCTACCCAATTACTCAACGCATAGCAGATTACTTAGGGCTCGAGCTAGATCCAGAGCTTGCCTTTTGACCCGCACTATAGCCTTGGTTGTATTGAGCTTGGTTGTTCGCTTGCTTGTCTTTTTCGTATTTATCGTATACATATCCGCCAGCTGCTCCAACGGCAGCGCCACCAACTGCGCCCCAAATTGCTGCGCCGCCTAAAGCTGCGGTACCAATCGCACCGGCAGCAGCACCAATTGCGCCTCCAGATAAAGTACTTTGCTGAGAGCTACTCATATTTGAGCAGCCCGAAGTTACTAAGCTAATCGAAGTGATAAAGCTCGCTATGGCGATTAATTTTTTCATTGTATGCATGGTTTTAGTCCTCAAAATTGGTCTTAATTATTAAGCTGGGCAAGGGAAACGCTCAGCTAAATAGCGCAGAGCACTATCGGCCGCAGGGCTGCTCAGCAGCGCAGGCTTAGCTTCAGCCCATTTAACAAAGTCGCTAATCACAGTATCTCGCGTGGGCCCTGGTTGTTTAACACAAATAAAAGGTTTGGCGACACTAGGATGCCGGGTAACTAAATAAGTATCGTAAAGACCTGTTGCATAGCCTAAGCAAAAATTACGTGACTCACTAGTAGCCGGACTTTTGCAACTTACAATAAACTCTTGGGTACTTAAAACCGCTACTTTTTCTTGAGCCTGAGCAAAAGGAATAAAAGCACTGATAAAGCCAAGTGTGGTAACACAAAGGAGCAATCGTTTTTTCATATCTAGCCTCTTCAATGGTTATGAAATAATCACAAGTGTAAATTCTACTCAATTTAATAAAACATTAAGAAATTATGGCAATTTATGAACTCGATGGCATTCGACCCCAATTGGCAGAGGGGGTTTGGGTAGCTGAAAGTGCCGAAGTTATAGGCAATGTCCGTTTAGGCAAGCATGCCAATATTTGGTCACAAGTCGTGATTCGGGGCGACAACGAATTAGTCGAAATTGGCGAAGAGGTCAATATTCAAGATGCTTCAGTACTACATTCCGACCTAGGTTTCCCGTTGATCCTTGAAAAACGGGTTTCGATTGGCCATCGAGTGATGCTGCATGGTTGCACGATTGGTGAAGGCAGCCTGATTGGTATTGGCGCAATAATTTTGAATGGCGCCAAAATTGGTAAACATTGTTTAGTAGGAGCAGGCGCCTTAGTTACTGAGGGCAAGGAGTTTCCAGATGGCTCAATGATTTTAGGCTCACCAGCTAAGGTAGTTAAGTCGATCCCTTTAGAGCAGCTGAAGAAACTTGAATATATTGCAAATCATTATGTTGAGAATGCGCAGCGTTTTAAACGAGGTCTCAAAAGAATTGATTAGTTTGGTTCACAAGCTTTCGATCTATATCAAGCACGAATACTCATTTGCTTTATTAGCGAAAAATTAGCGCAAAACAGTAATATTTATTTCGGTCTCTGGCTGCGAATTGAAATTTCCCGGGGGCCTGGCGTCACTTCAATCAAGTCGCCAGCACTAATTGACCCAGGTTTTAGTACTCGCAAATACCAGCCAAAATAAGCATTTTTTACCATCGCCTTAGCCGCACCTTTGAAAGCCATCTTGGCGTTGAATTTAAAACAGGGTTCGCGCCACTTCACCACCGCAAGTTCAACAGTACCAATGCGCCAGCAATCACCAATATATACGTCTGCCTCAAGCAAGCCAGCAATGGTTAAATTTTCGCCGAGCGCACCATGGGGTAAAACAATCGTTTGTTGGCGTTCTTGGCTTAAAAGTTTATTCCAAAAATCATAGTGCTCACTAGGATAGGCATAAACCGCTTTTTCAATACCACCATGCACGCTAAGGTCGGCTTGTTCATCACCTTCAAGCCCTAATACTCCAAGATATATGGGATTTGGGTTAGTGAGTTGACTAACTGGTAATTTATTAATCGCTGAGGGCACTACCGTAAATTCAGGGTGATATGCCCCATGCAATGGAGCCACTTTGCCAATTGAGATGGTGAGAATGCGCAAGAGTAAACCTCCATT
>CAJASX010000091.1 GCA_903944725.1 uncultured beta proteobacterium | reverse complement strand
TAATGCTAGCCCTCGATGCGAAAAATCTAACGATTGGCTATGGCACAAGAGTGCTCTTGCAAAATCTCAACTTCAGCGTCAATTTCGGTGAAATTTTTATTATTTTGGGTGGTTCGGGGTGCGGCAAGTCAAGCCTCCTCAAAAATCTATTTGGTTTATATCGTCCGATGGGTGGCGATGTCTTAATTGAGGGGCAAGATATTACGCATGCCTATGGCGCAGAATTGCAGCACATCATGACAAGTTTTGGCGTGATGTATCAGCAAGGGGCTTTATTTGGTTCAATGAATTTACTAGATAACGTGAAATTATTTATGGAGGAATACACCACTCTTGATACTGCGCAATTAGATTTATTAGCCCGTTGCAAGCTCGATTTGGTCGGTCTACTGCCTTTTGCAGCTTATATGCCCAGTGAAATTAGTGGCGGTATGCAAAAAAGGGCAGCAATTGCCCGCGCCATGGCGCTTGACCCTAAAATACTCTTTTTAGATGAGCCCTCGGCTGGCTTAGACCCCATTACTTCTGCCGACTTAGACCGAACGATTTTGGATTTATCAAAAAACCTTGGTATTACCTTTGTGATTGTGTCGCATGAGCTGGCTAGTATTTTTTCTATTGCCGATCGGGTCATTATGTTAGATGGGGCAACTAAAAGTATCATTGCCGAAGGCGACCCCAAAGTATTACGGGATCAAAGTACTGACCCCCGTGTACATCAATTCTTTAATCGCATTATGAGCAAGGAAGCGGCATGAGTAATTCCAACCCCAATTATTTTCGCTTAGGCCTATTTGTTTTTGGCGGAATAGCCGCCTTAGTTGTGACCATTTTAATTTTTGGATCGGGGCAACTCTTTAAAGAATCCTTTATGGTAGAAACCTATGTCGAAAAATCAGTAACAGGTTTAGATGTGGGTGCCGATGTGCGTTTTCGGGGCGTGAAACTGGGGCAGGTAACAGCAATTTTATTGTCTGGCAAGGTCTATGAAAGTGAAGCCAAGTTAGACGATCGCAAAGAATATGTCATTGTAAGAATGCGCATTTTAGGAGACCCAGATGAATTGTTAAATAACGTTAACAACTTAGTGGCCATTGATTTACGCGCACGGATTAAAAGTATGGGTATTACTGGCGTTAATTATGTTGAGTTTGATTATTATCCTGATTATAAAAATTATCCAATGTTGCCTTATACCTGGACGCCTAAATATGCTGTAATTCCCTCATTGCCAAGTCAAACAGAACAGTTGTTAGCGGGCTTGCAAGGTTTACTTTTGAAGTTAGATCAAACCGATTTTAGTTCAACGCAACGTAAATTTGATACTTTGCTAACTAATTTAAATACTATTTTGACTGGCGATGGTAATGCTAACGCTGGTATTGTGAAATCAGTTCAAGATTTAAATAGCTTACTTACGAAGCTTAATCAAGTAACCAATAACGAAGAACTGCAAGTCTTAATGCGTGAAATTATTGCTTCTGCAATTACCCTACGCCAAATGCTTGGAGCGGTTCAAGGCGATACGGCTTTGTCGGTCGAAAATATTAAACAAGCAAGTACCCAATTAAACGATCTCACTCGTATTATTAGCCAAAGTCCGAGCACCTTAATATGGGCTGAGCCCCCAGCAAAAATTATTTTGCCAACGAATGGGACGCCAGCCACAAGTGCAGGAGGGGCGCAGAAATGATTTTTAAACGATTACTGCAATTGCTTTGGCAACTTCACCAACCTCTGCGAAGTGCCGTTCTAACGCTCATTGCTTGTGCAAGTGTGGTTTTGCTAAATGCCTGTGCACCGACTCGCCCTGCAGAACAAACTACCGATTGGCTGGTATCGGTTAAACGTAATGGTGAGCCTCGAAAACCTATTTCGCAAGTTTGGTTGAAAGTGGGAACACTGAGTGTGACCGCGCCATTTGATGGCAAGTCACTGGTGTATCGCTTGAGTGAGTCCCGTTACGAAAAGGATTTTTATAATGCCTATATTGCTTTGCCAAACGAAATGTTTGCTAATGCTACGCGTACTTGGTTAAATGATGCGGGCATATTTCGTTTAACAGTAGATCAAAGTAACGGATTTTTTCCTTATTACACCTTACAAGGGCATGTCGAGGAGTTTTATGGCGATTACCGCACTAAGCCTGAGGCGGTAGTGACAATCCAATATTATTTAAGCGCTGCAAGCACTTCAAAAGCAGGTAATCCAGTGATATTTTCACCACGTTATAGCCAGCGGATCGCTTTGACCGACAATAGTCGAGCAGCGCTCATTTTGGGTTATCAACAAGCACTCACTACAATTTTGCAACAATTAGAGGCTGAATTTTATCAAAAAAATCTACAATTACCCGCCCCTTTAGGAAAGTAAACTAAAAATTAGTTATCGAGTGCTGCTAGTTGCAGAAAAAAAGAACTTAACAAAGAAATATATAAAAGGATAGAAAATGGACTTAGGAATCAAAGGAAAAGTGGCTTTAGTGTTGGCCTCAAGTCGTGGCTTAGGGCAGGCAATGGCAGTCTCTTTAGCGCGCGAAGGCGTGAAAGTAGCAGTTACGGGGCGTAACCCTGAAGGCTTAAATACCACGGTCGAAATGGTTAAAGCTGTTGGCGGAATTGCGCTACCCATTCCTTGGGATCTATCTGAATTAGGTGCAATTGATCCTAATATCAGCTTGGTAGAGCAGCAACTAGGGCCAATTGACATTCTCATTAACAACACTGGTGGCCCACCACCTACACCCGCTGCGGGACAAGATCCCAAATTATGGGAAAAAAGTTTTCACGATATGATTTTATCTATTATTAGCATTACCGATCGGGTTTTGCCTGGCATGCGTGAGCGTCATTGGGGCCGAATTATTACGAGCACCACTTCCGGTGCAATTGCACCAATTCGTAATTTAGCGATTTCAAATACCTTGCGCGCTGGCCTATCGGCTTGGTCTAAAACTTTAGCTAGTGAAGTTGCTAATGATGGCATTACAGCAAATATCATCATGCCAGGGCGAGTTGCTACCGACCGTTTACGTCAATTAGATGAGGCACGTGCGAAGCGAGAAAGTATCTCTTATGAAGCAGTAGTTGAAGCGAGCTTAAAGTTGATTCCTACTGGGCGATATGGCGATCCTCGTGAATATGGTGATACTGCCGCCTTTTTAGCCAGTATGAATGCTGCTTATATTACTGGTTCTGTGATTCGTGTTGATGGTGGCCAAATTCCAAGTATTTAAGCGCTTGATGTTAGTCAACTTACTTTTATATTTTTTTACCTAAGCCGTGTTTAGTCGCTTACGGCGTGATCTGCGCACTACCGAGCTGCTCTATTTATTAGCAGCGCTAATCATTTCGGTTACCGCTTTATCTAGCGTTGGTTTTTTAGCCGACCGCCTACAGCGAGCGTTTCAATTTGATGCCCGCCAATTATTGGCTGGCGATTTATTGGTCGTCTCTGATCGACCAATTGCTGAGGTATTTTTGGCAGAGGCTAAGCAACGTGGCATCAGTAGCGCCACTACAGTTGTTTTTCCTAGTATGGCTAACTCGGCTAGTCAAGCCAAACTAGTTTCTTTAAAAGCAGTAAGTGAAACCTATCCATTGCGTGGCAATTTACAGTTGGTAGAAAGCCCTACTAAATTAATCGGTGGGCCAGCGGTAGGTAGTGTGTGGCTTGACCCTGCAGCTGCGATTGCCTTAAAC
>CAJASX010000090.1 GCA_903944725.1 uncultured beta proteobacterium | reverse complement strand
TCGATAACAATAAGGCCTCTACATGACCCTTTTATGACAGACGCTTAATAAACCATGCAATAAATAAATAGAGATATAAATCAGTTACTTATAATATTATCTTGAAGTATTTTTTATCCTGCCTTAGGCAAGATTGCAGCAATCTGCTCGGCGCTACTTTGCGCCAGAGCGGCGTCTTCGGCCTCAACCATGATGCGCAAAACCGGTTCAGTACCTGAGGGGCGGATTAAAACTCGCCCACGCTGCCCTAAAGCCTCCTCAACCGCACTTATCTTCGCCTTTAACTTCGTGTCTTCGTGCCAGCGATAAGTAGCTTGAATGCGAATATTGATCAGTACCTGAGGAAAAATCGATACAGCACTAAGTAATTGAACTAAGCTTTGCTTCTTTTGACGCATCGCGGCTAAAACTTGTAAAGCTGCGATCGTGCCATCGCCAGTTGTGTGGTGGTCTAAGCACAGTAAATGACCTGAGCCCTCGCCACCTAAAAGCCATTTTTTTTGTTTCAGCTGTTCCAAGACATAACGATCGCCGACTTGGGCTCGCTCAAAATTAAGCCCCAGTGCACGCAGAGCATTTTCTACTGCTAAGTTCGTCATGAGGGTACCTACAACCCCACTCACTTGCAGGCCGCGATCGAGCCGATCTTTAGCTAAAACATAAAGTAATTCATCGCCATTAAAGAGGCGCCCACTAGCATCAACCATTTGCAAGCGATCGGCATCGCCATCAAGGGCAATACCAATATCTGCGCCCGTCTCGCGTACCTTAGTTATTAACGCAGCAGGCGCAGTCGCACCACACTGATCATTGATATTTAGGCCATTCGGTTCAATACCAATAGAAATCACTTCTGCGCCTAATTCATGAAACACATTGGGCGCTACATCGTAAGCTGCACCATTAGCGCAGTCGACCACGATTTTCATGCCCCGCAAATTCAAATTATTTGGAAAGGTTGATTTGCAAAACTCAATATAGCGGCCAGCTGCGTCACGCAGTCTAAATGCACGGCCTAAATGCTCTGAGCTAACACAGCCCATCGGCTCTTCTAACAAGGCCTCAATCGCTAATTCAAACTCGTCTGATATTTTGTCGCCCTGAGCAGAGAAAAATTTAATGCCATTATCTTGATAAAGATTATGAGAAGCAGAAATAACAATACCGGCTGAAAGGCGTAAGGCATTAGTTAGGTAGGCAACTGCTGGGGTGGGCATCGGACCGCACAAACTTACATCGACGCCAGCTGCAGAAAAACCTGCCTCAAGAGCAGCTTCGAGCAAATAACCAGAAATGCGCGTATCTTTACCAATCAGCACCGAACAGCGCTCGCCTGGGGCAAGATTTTGGCTAAGCACTTTGCCAGTGGCATAGCCTAAGCGCATGACAAACTCAGGAACAATCGGAAATTGCCCTACTTCTCCACGAATTCCATCAGTACCAAAATATTTCTTTTTCATTGGATGATTATAAAACCCGTGCGGCTTCCCACAAGCGAAGTGCATCAAATGTTTCTGGTACGTCGTGGGTGCGAACTAGGGCTGCACCCTGCTCAACTGCCATAATGGTTGCAGCAATGCCGGGGGCTAAGCGCTCATGCACTTCCTTGCCGCTAATTTTCCCTAGCATCGACTTACGAGAGATGCCCAATAAAACCGGGTAACCTAGCTCGGTAAACGAGCCAAACTCGCGCAACATCCGTAAATTATGCTCAAGGCTTTTACCGAAACCAAAGCCGGGGTCTAAGATAATTTGTTCGGCACTAACGCCTGCAGCCTCTACTTCTTTAGCCCGCTCTTCTAAAAATAATCTCACATCTGTAACAACATCTAAATACTCAGGATTAAATTGCATCGTTTGCGGGTCGCGCTGCATATGCATCAACACTACTCCGCAGCCCGACAAGCGCACCGCCTCTATGCCCCCGGCTTGCCGTAAGGCCCATACGTCGTTCACACAATCGACACCCAGCTTTAAGGCTGCCAGCATAGTTTTTGGCTTATAGGTATCAATTGATAAGGCCGTACCGCAATCCCGTAAAGCCTCAATAATTGGCAGTACTCGCTCAAGCTCAAGCTCTAATGGCACCGCCTGGGCACCAGGGCGTGTGGATTCTCCACCAATATCAATAATATCAACGCCACTCGTGATCATGTGTTCGGCTTGTCGCAAAGCAGCATCACGACTAGCAAAACGACCGCCATCAGAAAATGAATCTGGGGTTGTATTGAGAATGCCCATAACCAAGGGACGCATACGTTTTTGCCAGTCAAAAAGAAAACGCCCACAGCGCCAAGCTGTGGGCAGATTCTGAACGTACATTACAGCGTTGTTATTTCTTAAGCTGGTGCAGGCGCATTATCGACTGAAGGACCAGAAGCCCCGCCGGCAGAGTTTCCAAAAGCGCTAGTTATCGGCGGGGGTTTAGGAGCCCGCGGTGGACGGCCTGCCATGATGTCATTAATTTGCTCGGCATCTAAGGTTTCCCACTCTAATAAGGCTGCGACCATTGCTTCTACTTTATCGCGATTATTCTCTAAAATAACTTTTGCTACACCATACTGAGTATCAATCAGAGTGCGTATTTCAGCGTCTACTTTTTGTTGAGTCTCTTCAGACACTGTTTTCACATTCATGCGCCCAAACATATTGTCTTGTTCGGTATCAACATATACCATCGTGCCTAAGCTATCGCTCATGCCATAACGTGTCACCATATCGCGCGCAAGTTTCGTAGCGCGCTCAAAATCATTTGAAGCGCCAGTGCTCATTGAATGCAGGAAAACTTCTTCAGCTGCGCGACCCCCAAACAAAATAGCCAACTCTTCCAACATTCGATCTTTATACATATTAATGCGATCGAACTCAGGCAACTGCCAGGTTACGCCCAAAGCCATTCCGCGCGGCATGATCGTGACTTTATGCACTGGATCTGCCTTTGGCAAGGTTTTCGCCACTACCGCATGACCAGATTCGTGATAGGCGGTATTGCGCCGCTCTTCTTCACGCATCACTGCTGATTTGCGCTCAGGGCCCATATAAATTTTGTCTTTAGCATCTTCGAAGTCTTGCATATCTACCGAGCGCTTATTACGACGTGCAGCAAACAAAGCAGACTCGTTTACTAAGTTAGCTAAATCGGCGCCCGAAAAACCAGGTGTACCACGAGCAATCACCGCTGCATTAACATCGGGATTAATTGGTACTTTGCGCATATGCACTTGCAAAATTTGCTCGCGTCCGCGAATGTCGGGCAAGCCAACATGCACTTGGCGGTCGAAACGACCTGGACGTAATAAGGCCCGATCGAGAACGTCTGAGCGATTAGTAGCGGCAACCACAATCACGCCACTATTGCTCTCAAAGCCATCCATCTCAACCAGCATTTGGTTAAGGGTTTGCTCACGTTCATCATTACCACCGCCCATACCAGCGCCACGATGGCGGCCTACTGCATCAATTTCATCAATAAAAATGATGCACGGTGAATGCTTCTTGGCATTATCAAACATATCGCGTACACGAGAAGCACCCACGCCAACAAACATTTCGACGAAGTCTGAACCTGATATAGAAAAGAAGGGAACTTTTGCTTCACCTGCAATTGCTCGTGCTAACAATGTTTTGCCGGTGCCGGGAGGCCCAACCAATAAAACACCATGAGGAATACGTCCACCTAACTTTTGAAATTTTTGCGGATCTTTTAAGAATTCTACTAACTCAAAAACCTCTTCTTTCGCTTCATCGCAGCCTGCGACATCGTTAAAGGTAACGGTATTACTATTTTCATCGATCAAGCGAGCTTTTGATTTACCAAAAGAAAAAGCACCGCCCTTACCGCCGCCTTGCATTTGGCGCATCATAAAGAACCAAAAACCAATAATGAGTAAGGTGGGTCCAAGATAATACAAAGCAGACACCAATAAATTAGGCTCATCTTCTGCTTTACCAGTTACCTGCACACCAAACTTCATTAAATCACCCACCATCCAAATATCACCTGGCGAGATAATGGAATACTTAACGCCATCACTTGGGGTAACTTGTAGGGTGCGACCCTGCACATCCACGCGTTTAATTTTGCCGCCCTTAGCGTCATCCATAAATTGCGAATAAGTAACCTGTTCTTGTGAGCGCGGTTTATCAAATTGCTTGAAAACCGTGAATAAAACTAGGCCCACAATGAGCCATACACCAATTTTCTGGAACATATTGCTATTCAAATGCACACCTTTGCCGAATTAATTCGGGAGTAAATACCTAAAAAAACCACAATAAATACCTAGAACTCCATGAATACCCTATGTATATGATTCTACTACTCCCTATATTCAAGGGCATAGAACAAATAAATACCAAAAACTAGTGTTGTTATTAGGGTTAATTAGCCCTAAACCACCTCATTAAGCGCTCTAGCCTTCAAATTGCGCCCCAATAAGAAAGTTTCGGCCGACTTATCCCGTGAGGCCTTCGGCTTACGGGGAGTAACCGTCTTAAATACCTTTTTAAAAGACTCGACAATTTGGCTATAACCGCTGCCATGAAAGCTTTTGATCAATAAAGCGCCATCGGGCTTTAAGCGGGCCACCGCAAAATCGAGCGCCAATTCAGCTAAATAGGCCATTCGAGCTGCATCAGCCACCCCAACCCCCGATAAATTAGGGGCCATATCGGATAACACTAAATCAACCTTGCTGCTCGTGCCACCCGGCAGTAAAGCCTCAATGGCGGCAATACCCGCATCTTCGCGAAAATCACCCTCAATGAAACTAACATCGGCAATGGCTTCCATGGGTAGCAAATCAATGGCAATAATGCAGCCATCGGGCTTGCCCGATTCAATTTTTGGGTTACTTTTACCAAGCTCAACTAAGCGTGTGCGTACATATTGTGACCAACTACCTGGGGCGCTACCCAAATCGATGACCACCATTCCTGCCTTAATTAAATGATCTTGTTCATCAATTTCTTTAAGTTTATATACCGCCCGCGCGCGATAGCCCTCTTTTTGGGCCATCTTCACATAGGGATCGTTTAAATGATCTTGTAACCAACTTTTATTAAATTTATTTTTTGCCACGATAGACTATTTTCGCTGATTTCTTAAAAGCACTGCAAATGCGGGCAATAAGGAATGTACTATGATCGCAACTATGACTAAATTAACTATTACTCCAGCCCAACGCAAGTTACTTAAAGCGAAAGCCCACGACCTTAATCCAGTTGTGATGATTGGTAACGCTGGCTTAAGCGCAAGCGTCATCAAAGAAGCCCAATTGGCCCTAAAAAGCCACGAATTGATAAAAATTCGGGTACTCGGTGATGATCGTGAATTACGGGCCGAGATGTACGACAAACTTTGCGATACTTTGCATGCTGCTCCGGTTCAGCACATTGGCAAACTATTGGTAGTCTGGCGGCCAAAGCCCACAGCCGCCGAAGATGAAGCCTTTGCTCGTTCGGCTAAAAAGACGAAGAAAAAAATTCAAGCGCCACGTGCTACGCTAAAGACAGCACGTAAAACCACAACTAAAAAAGTGAGTGCTCTACCAAAAACGATTGGCAAGGGGTCAAAGGCGCCCGTACGTGAGTCAAAAATTGGCTGGACTTCAGCTGGCTATACCTCCCGTAAATTAAGTGCGCCAGCACCTAACCCCAAGCGTCGCAAAGTAAGACAAAGTAGCCCGAAGAAAAAATTATTGGGCTAATGCTAGCGGGTTAAACCAACCCATTAATTTTTGCCACTAAGACGCCATACTAAAACTAAACCCAGCACGCTTTCGCTTAAAAATAAAATGCTTGAGATGCCATGTAACCTACTAAACAAAGTGGCCGATGGCGATAGCATTACTGGCATGCCTTGTTGCAAAGCTTGATCTCGAATGGTTTCCAGCCAAGGCATCAAAATAAAGGTAGCGCACAAAGTACAAGCAAGCATACCAAGTAATAACCAACGCACCAAACGAAATTGATTAAGACCACGGTTGACCAATAAATTGGCAAAGACTAAGAGTCCCACCGATAGCACCAAGCTTACATAGGCCTCTACACGGAAAATTGCGCCAGCAATCATGCCTGCAGCCTGACGATCAAATATATTAGAAAAAAGGGTGGGGGCAACTAAATAACCAACGGTAAGCAAACTGCCCACCCATAAACTACTTAGCACCATAAACAGGCGTCGCGCACCAGCATAGCTTAAATTTACTGGCACCGAATCGACGATCGGCATAACTAAAATAAATTTAGATATAACGCACAGCAAGAATTTCTACTTCGCGATTTCCGCCAGGCGCTTGTACTTTAACTACATCGCCCTCTTCTTTGCTAATTAAAGCGCGCGCAATCGGAGAGCTAATCGAGATTTTATTAACAGCAATGTCAGCCTCATCATCACCTACAATTTGATAAGTAAACTTCGTGCCATTTTCTAAATCTTCTAAATCAACGGTGGCACCAAACACAACTTGACCATTCACATCTAAAGTAGCAGGATCAATAATTTGCGCAGCCGCTAATTTACTTTCAAGATCTTGAATACGTCCCTCAATAAATCCCTGCTTTTCTTTGGCAGCATCGTACTCGGCATTTTCGGATAGATCGCCTTGGGCACGAGCTTCAGCAATAGCATTAATTACAGCGGGGCGCTCGGTATGCTTTAAGCGCTGCAACTCTTCTTTGAGAAGTTGTGCGCCAAGCTTAGTAAGTGGAATTGTGCTCATACCCCTAATTCTAAGCTATGGCAGTGAGCGATGTAAATCCTGTAAGGAATAGACCTCTAAAGCATCTTTACCATTTCCCGAGCTTTTACTAAAACTCAATAAACCTTCCATGACAGCCCGTGCAGCGCTAATGGTAGTGTAATAAGTCACATTATTGGCTTGGGCAGTAGTTCGAATCGAGCGTGAATCGGCAATGGCAGTGCGGGTTTCATCTACCGTCGTGAAGACTAGAGATATTTCCCCATTTTTAATCATGTCAGCAATGTGCGGGCGACCTTCCTTCACTTTATTAACCACCCGCACTGGTAAGCCAGCAGCTGTAATCGCGGCAGCGGTGCCCTTGGTAGCAACCATGGGAAAGCCTAATTCATGCAAAATATGCGCCACTTCAACCGCTACCGCCTTATCACTATCTTTCACGGTCAATACCACCGTGCCACTTTTAGGTAATTTAATGCCCGCTCCTAATTGTGATTTAAACAGCGCCTCACCAAACGTACGCCCCACTCCCATGACTTCGCCAGTTGAGCGCATTTCTGGACCCAAAATAGGATCAATTCCAGGAAATTTATTAAAGGGAAAGACCGCTTCTTTAACTGAGAAGTACGTCGGTATTACCTCAGCCACAATTCCTTGCTGCGCTAAAGTTTGGCCAACCATGCAACGTGCAGCGATTTTAGCTAATTGCAAGCCAGTGGCTTTCGACACATAAGGCACAGTACGCGATGCTCGCGGATTTACCTCGAGTACATAAATAATATCTTTACCAGCCACATTCTGAATTGCAAACTGCACATTCATTAAACCCACAACATTGAGGCCTTTAGCCATCGCTGCAGTTTGACGCTTAATTTCAGCCACCGTGGCGGGTATCAGCGAGTAAGGCGGCAATGAACAAGCCGAGTCGCCTGAATGCACCCCTGCCTGCTCAATATGTTCCATTACCGCACCAATGAATACCTGCTGTCCATCGCTAATGCAATCGACATCACATTCAATCGCATCATTTAGAAAGCGATCTAACAGCACTGGTGAATCGTGTGAGACCTTCACTGCTTCGCGCATATAGCGCTGTAGGTCACGGCCGTCATGCACGATTTCCATTGCTCTACCACCTAAGACATAAGATGGTCGTACCACCAAAGGATAGCCAATTTCTTCAGCTAATATCAATGCCTCATCTTCTGCTCGTGCGGTTCGATTTGGCGGCTGAAGTAAACCTAAAGTGTGCAGTAATTTTTGGAAACGCTCGCGATCTTCTGCGGCATCAATCATATCGGGTGAAGTGCCAATAATTGGCACACCATTGGCCTCAAGGTCTAAAGCTAGCTTTAAAGGAGTTTGCCCACCATATTGCACAATCACGCCCAGAGGCTTTTCTTTGGCAACAATTTCTAATACGTCTTCTAAAGTCAACGGCTCAAAGTACAGGCGATCAGAAGTATCGTAATCGGTAGATACTGTTTCTGGATTGCAATTCACCATAATGGTTTCATAACCATCTTCCCGCATTGCTAATGCTGCATGCACACAACAGTAATCAAACTCAATGCCTTGGCCAATCCGATTAGGCCCCCCGCCTAACACCATAATCTTGTCACGTTGACTCGGGTTTGCTTCACATTCACCATGAAGCGCCTCATAGGTAGAATATAAATAAGCAGTATTAGTAGAAAATTCCGCAGCGCAAGTATCGACGCGCTTATACACTGGAAATACTTTTAAGTGATGACGCGTAGCTCGTACCGCTGCGGCATCGACTTTCAATAAGTAGGCCAAACGGCGATCTGAAAAACCTTTTTGCTTTAAAAAACGCCACTCAGCTGCAGATAAATCATTAATTTCACGCAACCGTATTTCTGCTTCTAAAAAAATTAATTCTTCAATTTGCTCTAAGAACCAAGGATCAATTTTAGTTTCTTCATAAATTTCATCAATTCCTAAGCCCAAACGAAAAGCATCACCCACATACCAAATACGCTCTGGTCCAGGTTCGCCAATTTCTTGGATTACCTCTTCTAACTCGGTCGATTTTTCATCAAGACCATCGACGCCAACTTCTAACCCACGTAAAGCTTTTTGAAATGATTCTTGGAAAGTACGGCCAATCGCCATGACCTCGCCGACCGATTTCATTTGGGTCGTGAGGCGCGAATCAGCCTGAGGAAATTTCTCGAAAGCAAATCGCGGAATTTTAGTCACAACATAATCTAAAGTGGGCTCAAAGGATGCTGGTGTAGCGCCGCCAGTAATATCATTTTGTAACTCATCTAAGGTATATCCCACCGCTAACTTGGCGGCGATTTTGGCAATTGGAAAGCCAGTCGCTTTTGAGGCCAATGCAGAAGACCGCGAGACCCGCGGATTCATTTCAATGACGATCATGCGCCCGTCAACAGGGTTGATTGAAAATTGCACGTTAGAGCCACCCGTATCAACGCCAATTTCTCGCAAGACCGCAATTGAAGCATTACGCATCAATTGATATTCTTTATCGGTTAAGGTTTGGGCGGGGGCAACAGTAATCGAATCGCCGGTATGAATGCCCATTGGGTCGAGGTTTTCAATCGAGCAAACAATAATGCAATTGTCAGCCCGATCACGCACCACTTCCATTTCAAATTCTTTCCAGCCTAATAAAGATTCTTCAATTAATAATTCATTGGTGGGTGATAGTTCGAGACCGCGCTTACAAATTTCTTCAAATTCTTCACGGTTATAAGCAATTCCGCCACCCGAACCACCCATCGTAAATGAGGGTCGAATCACTACTGGAAAACCAGTGCTCTGGGTTTCAGTTTGTAAGCGCTGCTGCACTGCTAAAGCTTCTTCCATGGAATGCGCAATGCCCGACTTAGCTGAACCTAGGCCAATTTTAGTCATGGCATTTTTAAATTTCTGTCGATCTTCTGCTTTATCAATCGCTTCTGGCGAAGCACCAATTAATTCGCAACCATATTTCTCTAAAACTCCGTGGCGATGCAAATCAAGAGCGCAATTCAAGGCAGTTTGGCCACCCATGGTTGGCAAAATAGCATCGGGTTTTTCAATAGCAATAATGCGCTCGACCACTTCCCAAGTAATCGGTTCAATGTAAGTAACATCGGCCATCTCTGGATCGGTCATGATGGTCGCAGGATTACTATTAACTAAAATCACTTTGTAGCCCTCATCACGCAAGGCCTTACAAGCTTGTGCACCAGAATAATCAAACTCACATGCCTGCCCAATAACAATTGGCCCTGCACCAATAATTAAGATACTTTTTAGATCGGTACGCTTAGGCACGAGCAGTCTCCCGGTGTTTTGGCACATGCATTAAATCAATGAAGCGATCAAATAAATAAGCGATATCATGTGGCCCTGGAGATGCTTCAGGATGACCCTGAAAGCAAAATGCAGGTTTATCTTGCCACGCCAAACCCTGCAAAGAACCGTCAAATAAAGAGATGTGGGTTACTCGCACGTTAGGCGGCAATGTTGTGGCATCAACTGCAAAGCCATGGTTTTGTGAAGTAATTGCTACTTGCCCACTCTCGAGATCTTTTACTGGATGATTAGCGCCATGGTGACCAAATTTCATTTTGAGCGTTTTTGCCCCCGCGGCTAAGCCCATGATTTGATGCCCCAAACAAATACCAAAGGTAGGAATGCCTGCTTCAATAATGTCTTTGACAGCAGTAATGGCGTAATCACATGGCTCGGGATCACCTGGTCCATTGGATAAAAATACGCCATCGGGTTTCATTGCCAACACGACTGCGGCACTCGTTTTTGCAGGCACTACAGTTAATAAGCAACCGCGCTCAGTCAGCATTCTTAAAATATTGCGCTTTACCCCAAAGTCGTAGGCCACAACATGCTTTAATTTAGGTAAATTTTTTCGCGGTTTATCTTCATCGAGCAGCCGGTAGGCTGGTTTACCAACGGGGCCATGTAATTCCCATTCACCCTCGCGCCATTCATAAGCATATGGGGTGCTAACCACTTGTGCTAAATCGAGGCCAGTCATACCAGCAAACGATTTTGCTAACTGCAAAGCTTGTTTACTTAATTGCTCAACACTGTCACCAATGCGTCCGGCCACAATAGCGCCCGATTGTGCCCCCTTATCGCGCAATAAACGCGTTAGCTTGCGGGTATCGATGCCAGCAATACCGGGAACCTTAGCCTCTTGCAAATAATGTTCCAAGCTATCTTCAGCGCGAAAATTAGAAACTCGCCGTGATAAATCTTTAATCACCAACCCTGCGGCATAGACCTGCGCCGACTCAGCATCTTGCGCGTTGACGCCCACATTACCAATGTGCGGATAAGTTAAGGTGACAATTTGCCGAGCATAACTGGGATCAGTCAGGATTTCTTGATAGCCCGTCATGGCGGTATTAAAAACGACTTCGCCAGTTGTTTCGCCAGGAGCACCAATGCTATAGCCAGAAAATATGTTGCCATCAGCTAAAGCTAACACTGCAGGGGGGAAAGCGGGAAGCAAGGGTGACAAAAATTCTCCAATCCCTACTGCCATCCGACCCTTCTCGCCCCAAAAGACCAACCCGGGACAATTTGCGGGAGGTGAGTGTCTTTAAGCGCTAGGATAATTTATGAGTTACGAACCCTACTATCATACCAGCTTGCCTAGAGCTAGCCGCGCTTATGCTCAATCACTTCTTTAATATGAGCCAAAACCGCTTGGTCTTCCATCGTGCTAATATCGCCCGGGTCGCGCCCTTCGGCCACCGCTTGCAAAGCTCGGCGCACAATTTTTCCTGAACGTGTTTTTGGCAATGCATTGACAATGTAAACTCTTGCTGGCCGAGCTACAGCCCCCAACTGCGAATCAACTGTTTTCATCAGTTCGGCTTCTAAGGTAGCAGTATTAGAAGCGTCTTTTGGAATAGCAAAGCCAATTGCAACTTGACCTTTTAATTGGTCGGCAATACCAACTACCGCAACCTCTGCCAAATTAGGATGACTCGATAGGCTTTCTTCAATTTCACGTGTTCCCAAACGATGGCCTGCAACATTGATCACATCATCGGTACGCCCAAGAATGAAAAAATACCCGTCGCTATCCTTAATACCCCAATCGAAGGTCGAATAAATTAACTTACCAGGGATTGATTCCCAATAGGTCTTTACATAGCGCGCATCATCACCCCAAATGGTTTGCATACAACCCGGTGGCAAAGGTCCCTCAATAGCAATTACGCCTTTGGCATCAGCCCCCAATTCAGCGCCAGTAGCATCATCGAGTAATTTCATGTTGTACCCAAAGGAAGGTAAACCGGGAGAACCAAACTTGTGGGGCATTACTTCAACACCGCTTTGAATCGCCAAAATAGGCCAACCTGTTTCGGTCTGCCAATAGTTATCTACCACGGGTTTTTTAATTGCCTGATGAATCCAGTTGGCAGTGGGCTCATCGAGCGGCTCACCTGCCAAAAATAAATAGCGCAAACTCGACAAATCATATTTGCTTAAAAAGCTAGGGTCTTGTTTTTTTAGCACGCGCACTGCAGTTGGCGCCGAAAACATCACCGATACTTTATATTTTTCGACTAAGCTCCACCAAATACCCGCATCGGGCCGTAAGGGAGTACCTTCATACATGATGGTAGCCATACCATTTAAGAGTGGTGCGTAAATAATGTAGCTATGCCCCACTACCCAGCCAATATCTGAAGTAGTAAACATCGTCTCACCTGGCTTGCCACAAAAAATATGCTGCATGCTCGCAGTTAAAGCAACTGCGTATCCACCAGTGTCTCGTTGCACCCCTTTTGGTTTGCCCGTCGTGCCAGAGGTATATAAAATATAAGAAGGATGAGTGGCATCGACCCACTCAACTGCTACTTGCGCATTTAAATGCTTTTCTCGTTCAGCGGCGTAATCTAAATCACGTGCAGCCACAGGGGTGTAGGGGGTCAAACCTCGATTTACAATCAACACCTTTGCCGGCTTCGATTCAGCTAGAACAATTGCTTCGTCTAACAAAGGTTTATAAGGTACACCTTTACCCATCCGCATACCGGCATCAGCCGAAATAATCATTTTGGGTTGTGCATCATCAATTCGCGCTGCCAAGCTATGTGAAGCAAAGCCACCAAACACGACTGAATGTACTGCACCAATGCGCGTGCAAGCGAGCATTGCAAAACACGCTTCAGCAATCATCGGCATATAAATTAAAACCCGATCACCTTTAGTCACACCATTGGCCTTTAGAATTGCTGCCATGCGATTTACTTCGGCATGTAACTCTTTAAAGGTAAAGGTTCGCTCTTGCTCGGTTTCAGTAGAAACTGCCACCAAAGCAATTTGGTCACCGCGCTCGGCTAAGTGTCGATCAACCGCGTTGTAACAAAGATTTGTTAAGCCACCTTTAAACCATTTACTAAAAGGTGGGTTTGAGTAGTCTAAAACTTCTTCAAATGGTTTTTCCCAATGGATTAACTTGGCCTGTTCTCCCCAAAAACTAATTGGATCGCCAATCGATGTTTGATGCACAGCTTTATATGATGATGTTTGCGTCATGGCGCCCTCGGCTCAATTACTTACTTAGTTCATTACTACTTCTTAGTTCTTCACTGCTATCTTACCGCTACTTGTAGTAGGGTTACTAGAGGGGGTGGCTTTCTGGGCAGTCGTTTTCGCAGATTTTGGGTTTGTGATCGCCACCGATTTACCCTGGGTCGGAGCCGCCTTGATCGCTGTTTTAGCTGGCTTGATAGCCTTTTTAGGCGAGACAGGCTGAGGCTTTTCTAAACTGAGGCTAGCATTTTCAGCCAAATTCACAGAAATATCACTTGTTTTACTGGCAGATTTTGGAATTAAAACCGTCGATCCACCTTTAATTCTCATCCCCTTAGGTATGCCATTCACTTCCCGTAACTGGGCAACATCGACCCCTAAATCTTTAGCAGCCTGCTCGGGCGATGTCGATTTGGGAATAAATACTGCAGTCCACGATGCTAATGGTTTTTGATATTGTTTTAAATTTTCTTGAAAAGTTTCTGCATGGATAAACGGCAATAAGATCTGTTGATTAGCAGCGCTTAAAATTACTGGTTTGTTAAATGAAGGATTTAAGTTTAAAAATTCATCTAGCGGCAGCTCTGCTAACTTTGCGGCAAGGTTCACATCAATATCACGCGTTACATCAATTGCAACAAAATAAGGATGATTTTCTAACTCTGGCAAAACAATGCCATACGCCTCAGGTTTCATAACAATGTTGCGATAAGCCATTAGCTTCGGCACATAATTTCTAGTTTCACTGGGCATAGTCAAATCACTGTAGGTCGTTGGTAAACCTGCCGCTTGATTTTTACGGATCGCGCGCTGCACGTTACCCTCACCCCAGTTGTAAGCAGCTAAAGCTAGTTGCCAATCACCAAATTGTTTATATAGGCGCTGTAAATAATCTAAAGCAGCGTCGGTTGATTGCAAAACATCACGCCGTTCATCACGAAAAACATTTTGGGTTAACTTAAAGTCTTTACCAGTTTTGGGCATAAATTGCCAGATACCCGAAGCCTTTGCAATCGACTTCGCCTGTGGATTAAAAGCGCTTTCGACAAAAGGTAAGAGCGCTAGCTCAGATGGCATCCCCCTTTGGTTCACTTCTTGCACAATATAAAACAAATAGCGTGACGAACGCGCCATCGAGCGCTGCACATAATCGGGCCGCGACGAAAGCCAAATAGTTTGTTTAATTACTAGGGGGCTCTCGAGTTCTGGCATTTGAAAGCCGTTACGAATATGAATCCATAAATTGTTGCTAGGCGCCTGCAAACTACTTACTGCTTGATCATCTAAATTAATCCGTGGCGCTTTAGTGACCCGCTGGTCTTTAGTACTTGGCCCTGTGGGTGTATCGGAAGTCCAATCTGGACCAGTTGCGCAACCACCTAAGCCTAGTAACGCAAGTACCGTAGCACTCAATAAGGCCAAACGATAACTGCTGAAGCTAGGCACTAAAACCGATCTTTCCAAGCGCGAATCGCGGCTAATACCTCGCTTGCACCAGACAATTGGGGTTGTCCTGCTACTTGTTGGGCTACTTGCCGCACCACGGCTTGATCACAGCGCATAAATGGATTAGTTTTGATTTCTTGATCGATGGTGGTTGGCAGGGTTGGCAAATTTAATTCACGTAAAGCCTCTGCACGTTTGGCCCATGCGATTAAATCTGGGTTATTAGGTTCAACTGCCAAAGCAAAACGAATATTTGATAAGGTGTATTCATGGGTACAGTACACCAAGGTATTGCTTGGTAAGGCAGCAAATTTTGCTAAAGAAGCATGCATTTGCGTGGGCGTTCCTTCAAATAAACGTCCACATCCCGAAGCAAATAAAGTATCGCCACAAAATAACCTTGGGGGCTCTTCAACACTTGGTTTATTAGCGATTTGCTCTTCAGCTCTTTTGGCAGGGGCAAAGTAGGCAATATGGCCTAAGGTATGCCCTGGCACCTCGAGCACTTGCAAATGGATTGCTGGGGCTGCAATCTCAACTTCATCGCCTTGCATTAACGCTTGGGTAAGGCCTGCAATGGGTTCGGCCGCAGGGCCATACACTGGCAAGGAAGCGCCATTTGCGGTGGCCTTAAGTAATGCGGCAATACCGCCAATATGATCAGCGTGGTAATGGGTGATTAAAATTCCCATTAACTGCAAGCGATTTTCTTGCAAAAAATGAATTACCGGCCCAGCATCACCAGGATCAACAATCAGCGCACTCTGCCCATCATGAATACACCAGATATAGTTATCACTAAAGGCGGGAATCGGCCAAACTTGCAATGCTGTACTCTTAACCATTAGGCGAAATCCCCGGAAGCAAAACAATAACCCAATGATATCAACTCCTTTGCCCTCACCCAAGCATCAAGCGCCACCATGGTCTTCATGGGAGCAATGGTTGAACTCTCCCCCTGGTCAATATGTCTTAGCTTGGGAAGAAAAATGTTTAGCGGCTGCAGTAGGTGATGTATTTGGTTTTCATGCTGTACAAATTGGTCTACCCCAGCTCGACGCTTTAAAAGCCAATCGCATGCCCTTACATGCGCTCTTAGTAAGCCCTGGTGAAGTAAGTCTTAGTCTGGAAAGTCCAAGCGAAACCATTCCTGCTTTTCAGCAACTTAAAACGCTCTTAAGTACGAACCGCAAGGAACATAGTCAAAGGTGGCATGTATTAGAGGGTTTGCCAAGTGAGCTGCCGTTTGCCAATCAAAGTATCGATTTAGTCATCCTGCCTCATGTCTTAGAGTTTGCTGCCGACCCCCATCAGGTTTTACGGGAAGTCGATCGTATTTTGCTTCCTGAGGGGCGGGTGATTATTTCTGGCTTTAATCCAGCTAGTTTATGGGGTGCACGCCAATACTTAAGTCATCTTTTTGGTGCTCCCTATTTGCCGCGAACTGGGCAATTTATTAGCCTCCTGCGCCTTAAAGACTGGCTAAAATTACTCGATTACTCACTTGATCGTGGCCAATTTGGTTGTTATAAACTACCCTTACAAAGTACCTCGGCCATGGCAAGAATGGCTTATTTAGAGCCCATGGGCAACCGCTGGTGGCCTATATTTGGCGCGGTTTTTCTCATTTCAGCAATTAAACGCACGCCTGGTATGCGCCTGATTGGCCGCATTCCTGCAAAACGCTTAAAACCACTAACTCAGCTGACACCTGTAGTAGAGCAGCATGCTAGGCCGCCGCAAAATGACTAAAAAGTTGACCTTGCCACAAGTTACGATCTATACCGATGGTGCCTGCAAGGGCAATCCTGGCCCTGGTGGCTGGGGGGTGGTGTTGCGCTCAGGGCACCATGAGAAACATTTACATGGCGGTACCGCGCTTACCACCAATAATCGCATGGAAATAAGCGCCGTTATTCATGCTTTGCGTGCCCTTAAGCAAACCAGTGCAGTAGCGATCTATACAGACTCACAATATGTGCAAAAAGGGGTCACCGAGTGGCTGGTGGGCTGGAAAGCCCGCAATTGGCGAACTGCTAGCAAGGCTCCTGTAAAAAATGCTGATTTATGGCAAGAACTCGATGCTTTATTGCCAGAACATACGATTTCATGGCATTGGGTAAAAGGTCATAACGGTGATCCGGGCAATGAGCTAGCCGATCAGCTAGCTAATAGGGGTGTCGAAGAATTTTTACCATAGCCTGACCCTAAGCCACGAACTTCAGTAAATTCTAGCTTATGCGAAAATGGATCGAGTCATCAATGGCCTCCAAAAATATAATAATTTTGCCTTTAACTAATTAACGATTCGAAAAACTGTGTCACAAAATAATTGGCTTTTCTCTAAATTAGATGCTCTGATAGCTTGGGCTAAAAAAATTGCCTGCGCAGGGTGGCAAGGCTTACAGCCTTTAATTCAGGCCCTAATCGAACGCCTAAAACACCTTCATTTTGGCAACATGATGACCTTAATACGTAAATACAAATGGCGTCTTATTGCCTTATTGATTTTGATTTACGCGGGCTCAAAGGCCTATACCTACTTCTTCCCTCCCGCTGGTAAAGTAAGTGGCCCACAAACCATTACTTCGCTTATCGTGCAACCCCAAAATGTACCGCTGGTGATTGAGGCCACTGGCACGATTGTCGCTAATAGTATCGTCGATATTCGCCCCATGACCACCAACACCGTGAGCAAAATCTTCATTAAAGATGGTCAAGAAGTAAAAAAGGGTGACTTGTTATTTCAGCTTGATGATCGAGTTGATAAATCAAACTATGAAAAACTGAAAGCATTGGCCGATGATGCCCAAAAGCAGTATTTACGCGCTAAAGAGTTGATGGATAAAAATTTTATCTCTAAGGCTAGCCTCGATAGTTCACTAGCAAATGCAAATGCGGCGCAAGCTGCCGCTAAAACCGCAGAAGTTCAGCTTTCATTCGACTCAATTAGGGCTCCAATTAGTGGTCGTACTGGCATCATCAATGTGTTTCCAGGTTCATTGGTGCAAGCCAGCAATACCGTAGTTACTTCTACTAGCTCAACTGCTACCACTACCACCGGCTCAATGGTTACCATTACCCAACTCAACCCCATCAATGTGCAATTTGTTATTTCAGAAAAAGACATCCCAGTCATCCTTGAAAATCAAGGTGATGGTACCCCCATGCAGGTCACGGTTACCGTTGGTGATGTAAGTAAAAATAGCTATGAAGGCAAGGTTTTGGTAGTTGATAACCAAGTCGACCCTGTAATTGCAGCCGTCCGCGTTAAGGCGCAAATTTCCAATGAAAAAGGGGCCTTATTGCCAGGGCAATTTGCTCGTGTAAAACTTAATGCTGGTGAATTAAAAGATGTATTAGCTGTGCCCTCACAAGCCATCATTATTAGCCCTAAAGGTCGTATTGTGTTTATCGTTGAAACGGAAGATAAAGTAGCTTCAAAACCTATTACAGTAATTTACGAATATAAAGGTCAGTCGGTTATTTCTGGCATTGCGCCTGGCAGCCGAGTAGTAGTTGAAGGCAAACAAAATTTACGCCCTGGCGGCAAAATTCGCGAAGCCACGCCAGCTGCAGCTTCTGCTCCAGCTAAAGGTGCTGCACCTGCTCTCAAAACTCCTGCTCCGGCTACTGCGGCTCCTCTACCTGCCGCCGTTAAATGACACTTTCCGAGATATGCATCCGACGGCCCGTCATGACCGTCTTACTCTCAATAGCAATTGTAATTGCTGGCACCATTGCTTACTTCAAAATACCTGTAGCGGCACTACCGAGCTTTAATACCCCGATTATTTCTGTTAGCGCCACTTTGCCAGGTGCATCGCCAGAAAACATGGCCTCTTCAGTAGCCCTGCCCTTAGAAAAAGAATTTTCAACGATTGACGGCATCAAAGTTATTAATTCGACTAATTTTTTGGGTGTTACTAATATTACTTTGGAATTTGATAACGATCGTGATATCGATAAAGCTGCGGTCGATGTACAGGCAGCTCTATTACGTGCCCAAAGACGTCTACCAATTGAAATGACAGTACCGCCGTCCTATCGTAAAGTTAATCCAGCTGATACCCCAGT
>CAJASX010000089.1 GCA_903944725.1 uncultured beta proteobacterium | reverse complement strand
GATAAAACTAAGGCAAATAGCGATAGAGAGGGGGCTAAGGGAGAGGTGTTTACGAATAAATGACATGATCTTAAATGGCTTCTTCTGGGGTTAAGGCAACAATGGCTAAGGCGT
Source organism: uncultured beta proteobacterium (assembly GCA_903944725.1). Lineage (GTDB taxonomy): Bacteria > Pseudomonadota > Gammaproteobacteria > Burkholderiales > Burkholderiaceae > Polynucleobacter > Polynucleobacter hahnii. Next base: position 3,429 of record CAJASX010000089.1, on the reverse strand, counting down.
GAATTTCAGTGGGAATGTGTTTCTGCAAAGCATCATACACCAGCCGGTGACGTGCCACCCGAGATAAACTGGTAAATTCGGGAGCAATCAAGGTAACGCGAAAATGACCACCCCCACTAGCCGCGCCAGCATGCCCTGCATGCATATGGCTCTCATCATCAATTTGTAAGCTAACAATAGCAAACGCTGCCTCTAGATCGGCAGTAATTTGTTGGATGCGCAATTGATTTGGGGTCATGACTCAATATGCTTGCCAAGCCAAACGCTTTGTAAAATAATAAAAACGACTAATAAACCAGTACTACCGAATAATTTAAAGTTAACCCAAGCATCTTCAGAGAATTGAAACGCAACATACAGATTTAAAAAACCCATTACCAAGAAAAAAAGTACCCAGGCTAAATTGAGTTTGCCCCATAGGGTATTGGCATGGAGTGGTTTAAGGGTAACTTGCTTACCCATCACAACTTGAATCCAATTTTTATTAAAAAACTGCGCACTAATAAAAAGTATTGCAGCAAATAGCCAATATAAAACTGTTGGTTTAAGCTGAATAAAGACTTTATTTTGCATAAAAATAGTTAGGCCACCAAAGACTACAATCAGTATTAGGCTAGCCCACTGCATGGCATCAATTTTACGGTGACGATAATAGACCCAAAGAATTTGTACGATAGTTGCCACCATTGCCACAATAGTAGCGGCATAAATATCGGCAAATTTAAAAGTAATAAAAAATAAAATGACAGGAAATAAATCGAATAGAAATTTCATAAACGTTATTTTTGTTCCGTAATGGTTTGCACGTTTTGGCTAGGCTCAAATTGTAGTGATGCTGAATTGATGCAATAGCGCATGCCTGTAGTATCTCTAGGGCCATCATTAAATACATGACCTAAATGGGCATCGCAATTACCACAACGCACTTCAGTTCTCGTCATGCCGTGGGTGGTGTCTTTATGTTCAACAATGGCCTCGGCAATTTTTGGAGCATCATAACTAGGCCAACCGCAACCAGCATCGAATTTACTACTCGAAACAAATAAGGGGGTGCCGCAACAAACACATTTGTATTCCCCTTGATTCCAGTGATCCCAATACTTACCTGTAAAAGGGGCTTCAGTCGCGGCTTGTCGAGTGACGCGATATTCAATATCGCTTAGCTCTTTTTTATATTCAGCGTCAGTTTTCTTCATTTTAAGATCTCTTATTAAGATGAGCAGCTTACCGCAATTGAGTTTAATTCAGCGGGAGGAGGCTGGGCGTAAGCTTCATATTCTAATTGCTCATCATAAGGCTTGCGCAAAATAGTGGCTAAGCGAGCTAGTTCGGAAAAGTCATCAAGTTGAGCTGCTTCGATAGCTGCTTGAGCCAAATGATTGCGCAGTATAAATTTAGGATTGACTTGATTCATACGCTGTTTGCGTTCTGCATCGTTACTGTGCTCTTGCTGTAAGCGAGTACGGAAGCGTAAAAGCCAAGCATCAAAACCATCACGATTTAAAAATTGGTCGCGTAGGACAGTATTTTGATGAGTGCTTGCTAGTGCACTGATGCTGGCTAAATGACGAAAAAAAGTGGTGAAATCAATTTGGTTATGGTGCATTAATTGCAGTAAGGCTTCAATTAAAGCCACATCATCAGAATGGGTCTCAAGTAAACCAAGCTTTGCGCGAAAATGAGCCTCCCATGCTTTTTGATAAATATCGGGATAAAGCGCCAGCGCATTGCGTAAGGTGGTTTGTGCCGCATTGCTTAGGTCATTTTCAGACGGGCTAGCATTGACTTGCTTTATTTCTTGCTCAATTAAGGGCAACATCGCGCTAGCTAGACAAGCCATATTCCAGTGCAAAATTTGAGGTTGGCGCTGATAACTATAACGACCACCCGAATCAGAATGATTACAAATATGATTGATTTGAAATTGATCTAAAAACCCAAATGGACCGTAATCCATGGTTAAGCCCAGCAAGCTGGTGTTATCAGTATTTAACACCCCATGACAGAAGCCAACAGCTTGCCATTGTGCTGCTAGATGAGCAGTGCGTGCAGAAATTGCCTTAAAGAGTTCTAAATAGGGCGCTGTTGAGTCACCACAAGTAGGATAAAAGTTGCTAATCAAATCATCAGCCAGTATTTGAAGTTCTGCATGCATTTGTAATGATGCAAAATGTTCAAAATGACCAACCCGTAAAAAACTAGGGGCCAAGCGGGTACAAACGGCGGCAGTTTCAATAGTCTCACGGATCACCTTTTGCTTTGAACCAACTACCGCTAAAGCTCGGGTAGTGGGAATGCCCAAGGCATCCATCGCTTCACTACAAAGATATTCGCGAATTGAGGAACGCAACACCGCACGACCATCACCCATGCGTGAGTAGGGGGTTTTACCCGCACCTTTTAATTGTATTTCTTGACCCTGAATATCACCCAATAAAATTGCGCGACCATCGCCAAGCTGACCGGCCCACATACCAAATTGATGCCCGCTATAAGCGGTTGCAGTGGGCTCGATGAATTGTCGACCTGCTACTTGCAAGGCGTTCCCTGCTAATACTTGTAGCCAGGCGGGGTCAGCTGGCAACTGATTGGGCGCGATATTTAAGCCAATGAGTTTTGCCGCATTGGTAGAAAAAGCTACCCAATAGGGATCAGGTACGGGGGTGGGGGTGACGATTTGGCATACTGCTGCGCCGCTTAAAATAAATGTCATGCGCTGACTCTAGCTTAACTCTAGGCTTTTTGCTGGCAATACTTGAAAGCCTTATGCTATTGTGCATTTGGAGACCCTATGACCACTGATACGAATTTAACTGCTATTTCTAGTCAACTTGCCCATTTGGGTGAAGAACTTGATGTGCCATTCTTAAAATTATTGGGAGTGCGCATTCTAAAAGCTGAGATGGGTCGTGGTGAAATTCTGCTAGCCTTGCGGCCCGAACATCAAAATACCTGGAATGTGGCACACGGGGGAGTTTTACTAACATTAATGGACGTGGCTATGGCAGTAGCTGCTCGTTCGGCTGATCCAGGTGACCGCAGTGTAGTGACCATTGAACTCAAGAATAATTTTTTACAAGCTGCCAAAGGGATATTGCGGGTTAAGGCCGAGACCATTCATACGACTGCCACAATGGCATTTTGTGAGGCCAAGCTTTACGATGATCAGGGGGCAATTTGTTGCATGGCCACAGGTACCTTTAAATTTTTAAAACGTTTGCCAACCCGAAATGCATACGGCGAGCGAGTAGTTGAAATTGACGAACGTAAGGCGTAAGAGAAGGGTTAAACCGAGAGATTTGAACCCGAGGCACCAATTAAGCCACCTGTAATGACGTCATGACCAATCGTACCCTTGGCATCGAAGCGACGCTCAACCATTTCAAATGAGCCATCATGACGAACACGTAACACCGTGCTTGAGCGTGT
>CAJASX010000088.1 GCA_903944725.1 uncultured beta proteobacterium | reverse complement strand
GCCAGGCGATAACGTAACCATTACGGTGAAGCTCATCGCCCCTATCGCCATGGAAGAAGGTTTACGGTTTGCCATCCGCGAAGGCGGTCGTACGGTAGGCGCTGGTGTAGTTGCAAAGATTTTAGCTTAGGGTTTTTGATTAATTGAATAATAGGGGCGTAGCTCAATTGGCAGAGCGTTGGTCTCCAAAACCAAAGGTTGGGGGTTCGATGCCCTCCGCCCCTGCCATCCGTTGGAATTGAAATTACATGTCACAACAGTCGCTTAGTCATAACGAATCTAAAACTACTTGGGTTACTTTCCTAGCAGTAGGCATTGTTATTGTGGTGCTTGTTTTGTATTACATCCTCATTGATCAATCAATTTGGCTGCGTTTAGCAATTTTGTTTGGTGGTATTGCATTGGCAGTAGGTATCGTTGCCATCTCTCCAGAAGGTAAGCGATTTATTGTTTATGCAAGAGAGTCATGGTATGAGGTTAAAAAAGTAGTTTGGCCTACCCGTAAAGAAGCAACCCAAATGACCTTAGTTGTTTTTGGCTTTGTCCTAATCATGGCGCTATTTTTATGGTTTGCAGACAAATTAATTGAATGGTTAGTTTTTTCAGTCCTGCTGGGCTGGAAGTGAGTAGAAAATGATTGATGCTGAATTAGCTGCCAACCCCCAAGCCACTGGCAATATGCGCTGGTACGTGATTCATGCCTATTCCGGCATGGAAAAAAGCGTGAAAAAAGGCTTGGAAGAGCGTATCGCCCAATCGGGTATGGCTGATAAATTTGGTCGTATTTTGGTGCCATCTGAAGAGGTTGTTGAGATTAAAGCGGGGCAAAAGTCTGTATCTGAGCGCCGTTTTTTCCCTGGCTATGTGCTCATCGAGATGGAAATGACCGATGAAAGCTGGCATTTAGTCAAAAATACCCCCAAAGTTACTGGTTTTGTCGGCGGAGTGCGCAATCGCCCCTCCCCCATTTCAACTGCTGAAGTGAGCAAAATCATGGATCAAATGCAGGCCGGGGTTGACAAACCTAAGCCGAAGACCTTGTTTGAGGTAGGTGAGATGGTGCGGGTCAAAGAAGGTCCATTTACCGACTTTAACGGCAATGTCGAGGAAGTGAACTACGAGAAGTCGCGTTTACGTGTTTCTGTTACAATCTTTGGTCGCGGTACGCCAGTTGAGCTCGAGTTTGGCCAAGTGGAAAAAATGTAATTTGTTTAATTTGTCGTATTTGCAGTAATCGAGGAGCCGAGCCAGCATTGCCAAATCTGGTGAAGCGTCTACTCAACGGCGGTTTTGAATTCTTTGCAATGAGAACAAGGCGCGCTTTTTAGGAGTAATTCATGGCAAAGAAAATTATTGGCTTTATTAAATTGCAGATTCCTGCAGGAAAAGCCAACCCATCACCCCCCGTTGGACCAGCCTTAGGTCAGCGTGGCCTCAATATTATGGAATTTTGTAAAGCGTTTAATGCTCAAACTCAGAGCATGGAACCTGGCTTACCTATTCCCGTAGTTATTACTGCATTTGCAGATAAGAGCTTCACGTTTGTGATGAAGACTCCACCCGCTTCAATCTTGATTAAGAAGGCGGCCAAAATTGAAAAAGGTTCGCCTCGCCCTCATACCGATAAAGTGGGAAAAATAACTCGGGCTCAAGCTGAAGAAATTGCCAAAACAAAAATGCCTGATCTTACCGCTGCTGATATGGATGCGGCGGTGCGTACCATTGCAGGTAGCGCTCGCTCAATGGGCATTACGGTAGAGGGTCTCTAATCATGACAAAATTATCTAAGCGCACTAAAGTCATTCAAGCCAAAGTAGACCGTAACAAGTTTTACTCTTTAGATGACGCGCTCAACTTAGTTAAAGAATGTGCCACCGCCAAATTCGATGAGTCGATTGACGTTGCTGTGCAGTTGGGCATTGATGCTAAAAAATCCGACCAAGTGGTGCGCGGCGCAGTGGTATTGCCCGCAGGTACTGGCAAGCATGTGCGGGTAGCAGTTTTTGCCCAAGGCGAGAAAGCCGAGCAAGCCAAAGCGGCTGGCGCAGAAATTGTTGGCATGGAAGATTTAGCCGAGCAAATTAAAGGCGGAAAAATCGATTTTGATATTTTGATTGCCTCACCAGACACGATGAAAATTGTTGGTACCTTGGGTCAAGTTTTGGGCCCGCGCGGTTTAATGCCGAATCCTAAAGTCGGCACGGTGACGCCGGATGTTGCTACCGCAGTGAAAAATGCTAAAGCAGGTCAAGTGCAGTTTCGTGTAGATAAGGCCGGTATTGTGCATGCGAGTATTGGCCGCCGTTCGTTTGAGCCAACAGCGCTAAAGAGTAATTTACTTGCATTGCTTGAGGCCTTAAACAAAGCGAAGCCTACTTCAACTAAGGGTATTTATTTAAAGAAAGTCGCGGTTAGCAGCACGATGGGTGCTGGTGTACGCGTGGATCAAACTTCGTTACAAGCGGCTCAGTAAGGCGCTGGTAACAAAAAAGAACTTTGGGTCGGCACTGTAAAAGTGTCGAACATCAAAGACCGTTGGTGGGCTAAATGGTGGTACTCATTGAAACCTTAATCATTGCAAATGCAATAACCAACGCAGATGGCGAGCCTGCAACCCATTCGTAGCAGTTTGTGCGATTGACGAGTCAGACGCTGGTGTATGAAGCACCCAACTGCTAGCAGTTGGTTTTTGAGGAGTTAAACCGTGCCTTTGAATGTAGAAGACAAAAAAGCGATTGTTGCTGATGTCGGCGCACAATTGGCGGCGGCTCAAACGGTTGTGTTGGCTGAATATCGGGGTATTCCCGTTGGTGAGCTGACTACGCTGCGTGCAAACGCGCGTGCCCAAGGTGTTTATTTGCGTGTTCTAAAAAATACGTTGGCGCGTCGTGCTGCACAAGGAACCCAATTTGAGCCTCTGGCTGATTCGATGGTTGGACCCTTGATTTATGGCATTTCTGTTGACCCTATTGCATCTGCAAAGGTCCTGCAGCAATTTGCTAAAACTCAAGAGCATCTAGTCATTAAAGCAGGCTCGTACAACGGCAAGATGTTAGATGTCAACGGTGTGAAAGCCTTAGCGACGATTCCGAGTCGTGACGAATTGCTTTCCCAGTTGTTGGGCGTGATGTTAGCCCCCGTTTCAGCGATGGCCCGTGTGTTGGGCGCAGTTGCTGCGCAAAAAGCCGCTGGTGCTCCTGCACCTGCACCAGTTGCAGCAGTTGCAGCAGTTGCAGCAACCGAAGCAGTAGCAGAGGCAGTGCCTGCTGAAGTTGTCGCTGAAGCAGCGCCTGCTGTTAAAGCAGCCGAGCAAGCCAATGTTGAACCCCCCGCTGCTGAATAAGCGCCGGATTAATTATTTAAGTATTAGGAGCTAAAAATGGCAATTACCAAAGAAGAAATTATTGAAGCAGTAGGCACAATGTCAGTAATGGATCTAAATGATCTAGTGAAGGCATTTGAAGAGAAGTTTGGCGTATCAGCAGCAGCAATGGCTGTGGCTGGCCCAGCTGGTGGCGGCGGTGGAGCTGCAGCTGCCGAAGAGCAAACCGAATTTACGGTTAACTTGCTTGAGGTTGGCGGTAACAAAGTTGCTGTGATTAAAGCAGTTCGTGAAATCACCGCACTTGGTCTTAAAGAAGCAAAAGACTTGGTCGATGGCGCACCTAAGCCAATTAAAGAAGGCGTCGACAAGAAATCTGCTGAAGAAGCCAAGAAGAAGCTTGAAGAAGCCGGCGCTAAAGCCGAAATTAAGTAATTTAAAAAAAGCCATGGCTCTGCATTGCAGGGCTTTGGCTATTTTGGTTTGACTTTTTAGAGGTCAAACCCGATTTCATTTATTGAATTGAAATCAGGTTTGCCTTCTGATACGACTGCAGAAGACAAGTTTGGTCGGGCACTAAATCGTTACGGTTTAGTGTTGTCCGCCAGTGGTTGGTAGAGGCCAACCGCCAAATCTTTGCTCAGTCGCTGAATTCGGAGATGAAATGAACTATAGCTTCACCGAACGTAAGCGTATTCGCAAAAGTTTTGCTAAACGCGTTAATAATCACCAGGTTCCTTACCTGATTGCAACCCAGCTTGAGTCCTATGCAAAATTTTTGCAGGCCGAAAAACCGGTCATGTCTCGCATTAATGAGGGCTTACAGGCAGCCTTTACTTCAGCGTTTCCCATTGTGTCAAACAATGGATATGCACGCATGGAGTATGTGTCATATCAGTTATCGCAACCCCCGTTTGACGTTAAAGAATGTCAACAACGCGGTTATACCTATCATTCAGCGCTACGCGCTAAGGTGCGTTTGATCATCTATGATCGCGAAGCGCCAACCAAGGTAAAAGAAGTTAAAGAGAGCGAAGTTTATATGGGCGAGATTCCCCTCATGACCCAAAATGGCTCTTTTGTGATTAACGGTACCGAGCGCGTGATTGTTTCACAGTTACACCGCTCACCTGGCGTGTTCTTTGAGCACGATAAAGGTAAAACTCACAGCTCAGGCAAATTGCTTTTTTCTGCGCGAATTATTCCTTACCGTGGTTCATGGCTCGATTTCGAGTTTGATCCTAAAGATATTTTGTATTTCCGCGTTGACCGCCGTCGCAAAATGCCAGTCACTATTTTGCTCAAGGCAATTGGTTTAAGCAACGAACAGATTTTGGCCAATTTCTTTAATTTTGATCATTTCACCTTAAGCCCTAATGGCGCTTCGATGGAATTTGTCCCCCAGCGTTTGCGTGGGCAATTGGCTAACTTTGACATCCTAGATAAAAATGGTGAAGTTGTTATTCAAAAAGACAAGCGCATTAATGCTAAACACATTCGCGATCTTGAGGCTGCAAAAACAAAAAATATTGTCGTGCCAGATGATTATTTGGTTGGTCGGGTAGTGGCAAAAAATATTGTTGATCCAGAGTCAGGTGAAATCTTAGCTTATGCCAACGATGAAATCACCGATGAATTATTGGCTTCATTGCGTGAAGCTGGTATTAAACAACTTGAAACAATTTATACCAACGATTTAGATTGCGGTGCTTACATCTCACAAACCTTGCGCGCTGATGAAACTGCTGATCAAACTGCTGCTCGTATCGCGATTTATCGCATGATGCGGCCTGGTGAGCCGCCCACAGAAGATGCAGTTGAGGCTTTATTCCAACGGCTGTTTTATAGCGAAGATTCTTACGATTTATCCCGTGTTGGCCGCATGAAAGTGAATAGCCGTTTGGGTCGTCCCGAAATGGAAGGCGCAATGGTTTTGTCCAATGAAGACATTCTTGACACCATTAAGTGTTTAGTTGACTTGCGTAATGGTAAAGGCGAGGTAGACGATATTGACCACTTAGGTAATCGTCGTGTACGTTGTGTAGGCGAGCTAGCAGAGAACCAATTCCGCGCAGGCCTGTCACGGGTTGAGCGGGCAGTTAAAGAGCGTTTGGGTCAAGCTGAAACTGAAAACTTGATGCCACATGATTTAATTAATAGCAAGCCGATTTCGTCGGCGATTCGCGAGTTCTTTGGTTCATCCCAATTGTCGCAATTTATGGACCAAACCAACCCGCTGTCAGAAATCACCCACAAGCGACGTATTTCTGCCTTGGGACCTGGCGGCTTAACGCGCGAACGTGCCGGTTTTGAAGTGCGCGACGTACACCCAACGCACTATGGTCGAGTTTGCCCAATTGAAACGCCAGAAGGACCAAACATTGGGCTGATTAACTCCTTGGCTTTATTTGCGCGCTTAAACGAGCATGGCTTCTTAGAAACCCCATATCGTAAAGTGAATAATGGCAAAGTGACCGACGAAGTGTTGTATTTATCGGCGATTGAAGAAGCAAAGTATGTGATTGCTCAAGCCAATGCAACTATTGATAAGAGCGGTAAATTAGCCGATGAATTAGTTTCAGCCCGTCAGGCTGGCGAAACTTTAATGTTGAGCCCAGATCGAGTTGATTTTATTGACGTCGCACCAAGCCAAATCGTATCTGCGGCCGCTTCTTTGGTGCCTTTCCTTGAGCACGATGATGCCAATCGTGCCTTGATGGGTGCCAACATGCAACGCCAAGCAGTACCTTGCTTGCGCCCTGATAAACCCTTGGTGGGCACAGGGCTTGAGCGCATCGTCGCAGTTGATTCGGGTACGGTCGTGTTAGCAATGCGCGGCGGTTTAGTTGACTATGTTGATGCTAATCGCATTGTGATTCGCGTTAATGATGATGAAACCGCAGCTGGTGAAGTTGGTGTGGATATTTATAACCTCACCAAATACACTCGCTCAAATCAGAACACCAATATTAATCAGCGCCCTATCGTGCAAGTTGGTGATAAGGTTGCTCGCGGTGACGTCGTTGCTGATGGCGCTTCAACCGATTTAGGTGAGCTGGCATTAGGCCAAAACATGACTGTGGCATTTATGCCTTGGAATGGCTACAACTTCGAAGATTCGATCTTAATTTCTGAGCGTGTAGTAGCAGAAGATCGCTACACCTCAATTCATATAGAGGAATTGTCGGTTGTAGCTCGCGATACTAAATTAGGCTCGGAAGAAATTACCCGTGATATTTCTAATTTAGCTGAATCACAATTATCTCGCTTGGATGAGAGCGGTATTGTTTACATTGGCGCTGAAGTTGAGGCAGGCGATGTCTTAGTGGGTAAGGTAACGCCGAAAGGTGAAACCACTTTGACCCCTGAAGAAAAGCTCTTACGAGCCATCTTTGGTGAAAAAGCATCTGATGTTAAAGATACGTCTTTGCGGGTGCCTTCGGGCATGATTGGCACAGTTATCGATGTGCAAGTCTTTACCCGTGAAGGTATTGATCGTGATGCCCGTGCTCAAGCCATCATTCAAGAAGAGTTACAGCGCTATCGTCTCGATTTAAATGATCAATTGCGTATTGTCGAAGGCGATGCATTTAGTCGCTTAGAAAAATTATTGATCAATAAGGCGGCCAATGGTGGACCAAAAAAATTGGCCAAAGGCAGCAAGATTAGCAAAGAATATTTAACCGATCTAGATAAATACCACTGGTTTGATATTCGCCCAGCAGATGATGATGTCGCTTCGCAAGTAGAGGCGATTAAATCATCGATTGAAGCTAAGCGTAAGCAATTTGATGATGCGTTTGAAGAAAAGCGTACCAAGCTTACCCAAGGCGACGATTTACAGCCAGGGGTCACCAAAATGGTGAAGGTCTATTTAGCTGTGAAGCGTCGTTTACAGCCAGGCGATAAGATGGCAGGACGTCATGGCAATAAAGGCGTGGTCTCCAAAATTGCGCCTGCTGAAGATATGCCATTTATGGCCGATGGTCGTCCAGTTGATATCGTTTTAAATCCTTTGGGTGTGCCATCACGTATGAACGTCGGACAAATCTTGGAAACCCATTTAGGTTGGGCTGCACAAGGTATCGGCAAGCGCATCGACAGCATGATTAAAGAACAAGTGAAACAAGCCGAGATGCGCAAGTTCTTAAAGCAGCTCTATAACGAAACTGGTCGTATTGAAGACATCGATAGTTTTACCGATGAACAGGTTAATAGCTTGGCCGAAAATCTGCGCCAAGGTTTACCATTTGCTACACCAGTATTTGATGGCGCTACCGAAGTAGAAATTGGCAAGATGCTCGATCTAGCTTACCCAGAAGAAGTTGCTGCTGCACTCAAAATGACGCCGTCACGGCAACAAATGATTTTGTGCGACGGACGAACTGGCGATCAATTTGAGCGTCCTGTGACGGTCGGTGTAATGCATGTTTTGAAATTACACCATTTGGTTGATGACAAGATGCATGCACGGTCAACCGGACCTTACTCGCTGGTAACTCAGCAGCCATTGGGAGGCAAAGCCCAGTTTGGTGGTCAGCGCTTTGGTGAGATGGAAGTTTGGGCGTTAGAGGCTTACGGTGCCGCATATGTATTGCAAGAAATGCTCACTGTGAAGTCTGATGACGTTACAGGTCGAACTAAGGTCTACGAAAACATCGTCAAAGGCGAGCATACGATTGATGCGGGCATGCCCGAATCATTCAATGTGCTGGTAAAAGAAATCCGTTCGTTGGGTATTGACATTGATATGGAGCGCAACTGATATGAAAGCATTGCTCGATTTATTTAAGCAAACACAGGGCGAAGAGCAGTTTGATGTCATCAAAATTGGCCTCGCTTCCCCCGAAAAAATTCGTTCATGGTCTTTTGGCGAAGTACGCAAACCAGAAACGATTAACTATCGAACTTTTAAACCAGAGCGCGATGGTTTATTTTGTGCCAAGATTTTTGGTCCAACTAAAGACTATGAGTGCTTATGCGGTAAATACAAACGCTTAAAATTTCGTGGCGTTATTTGCGAAAAATGTGGTGTTGAGGTTACTTTAGCTAAAGTGCGACGTGAGCGCATGGGCCATATTGAGTTAGCTGCGCCGGTTGCCCATATTTGGTTTTTAAAATCATTGCCATCCCGTTTAGGCATGGTACTTGATATGACCTTGCGCGATATTGAGCGGGTGTTGTACTTTGAAGCCTATGTAGTAGTTGATGCTGGCTTAACTCCCGAGGGAGCAATGAAGCGCGGCCAAATTATGTCGGAAGAAGAATACAACGCCAAGCTTGAAGAATTTGGCGATGGTGCTTTTACGGCCATTATGGGTGCAGAAGGTATTCGTGACTTGCTACGTTCAATTGATATCAATCGTGAGGTTGAAACTATCCGTGCCGATTTAAAGGCAACCGGTAGTGATGCCAAGATTAAGAAGTATGCAAAACGCTTGAAAGTATTAGAGGCGTTCCAAAGTTCAGGAATTAAGCCTGACTGGATGATCATGGAAGTATTGCCAGTGCTACCTCCGGAGTTACGCCCCTTAGTACCTTTGGATGGTGGTCGATTTGCTACCTCCGATTTAAATGATCTTTATCGTCGTGTCATTAACCGTAATAATCGCCTCAAGCGCTTATTAGAATTACGCGCACCAGAGATCATCGTTCGTAACGAAAAACGCATGTTGCAAGAAGCGGTTGATTCGTTGCTTGATAACGGTCGTCGCGGTAAGGCAATGACTGGCGCCAATAAGCGCCCTCTCAAGTCTTTGGCTGAAATGATTAAAGGTAAGAGCGGCCGTTTCCGGCAAAACTTATTGGGCAAGCGCGTTGACTACTCTGGTCGCTCAGTTATCGTGGTTGGCCCAACGTTGAAATTGCATCAGTGCGGTTTGCCAAAATTAATGGCCTTAGAATTATTTAAGCCATTTATTTTTAATAAGCTTGAGACTTTAGGCATTGCAACCACGATTAAGGCAGCAAAGAAAGAAGTTGAGAGCCAAACACCAATTGTGTGGGACATTCTCGAAGAAGTCATTCGTGAACATCCAATTATGCTTAATCGAGCGCCTACATTGCACCGTCTTGGTATTCAGGCTTTCGAACCAATGCTGATTGAAGGCAAAGCGATTCAGTTGCACCCCTTGGTTTGCGCGGCATTTAATGCCGACTTTGACGGCGACCAAATGGCGGTTCACGTGCCTTTGTCGCTCGAAGCGCAAATGGAAGCACGCACTTTAATGTTGGCCTCGAACAATGTCTTGTTCCCTGCTAATGGCGAGCCATCGATTGTACCGTCGCAAGACGTTGTTTTGGGCTTGTATTACGCTACCCGCGACAAGATTAATGGCAAAGGTGAGGGCATGGTTTTTGCCAATATCACCGAAGTTGTACGAGCTTATGAAGCTGGCGTAGTTGAGTTAGCCTCCCGCGTTGCCGTGCGCATCACTGAATATGACATTGTTGATAAGAAAGCCGAAGGCGATGCCCGCTTTGCTGAGAAAACAATGATTTATCAAACCTCAGTAGGCCGCGCAATTTTGTCAGAAATTTTGCCCAAAGGCATGTCTTTTGAAGAGATTAATAAGCCACTGAAGAAGAAAGAAATTTCGCGGCTCATTAATACTTCATTTCGGAAATGTGGCTTACGCGAGACAGTCATTTTTGCCGACCGATTATTACAATCCGGCTTCCGTTTGGCTACTAAGGCTGGCATCTCAATTGCAATTGATGACATGCTAATTCCGCATGCTAAAGAGCGCATTATTACCGATGCCTCCAATAAGGTGAAAGAATACGACAAGCAATTTATGTCTGGCTTAGTCACTAATCAAGAGCGTTATAACAACGTGGTTGATATTTGGGGCGCGGCTGGCGATCAGGTTGGTAAAGCAATGATGGACGAGTTGTCTCACGTTGAGGTTTTAGATCGCAACGGCAATCAGGCCCGTCAAGAATCATTTAATTCAATTTATATGATGGCCGATTCAGGCGCGCGTGGCTCAGCTGCGCAAATACGTCAGTTGGCCGGTATGCGCGGATTAATGGCCAAGCCTGACGGCTCAATCATCGAAACCCCAATTACTGCCAATTTCCGTGAAGGCTTGAATGTATTACAGTATTTTATTTCCACTCATGGCGCACGTAAAGGCTTAGCCGATACTGCACTGAAGACCGCAAACTCGGGTTACTTAACACGTCGTTTATGCGATGTTACCCAAGACTTGGTGGTGATTGAAGATGATTGTGGCGCCACCAGTGGTGTCACTATGAAGGCGCTTGTTGAGGGTGGAGAAATTATTGAGGCCTTACGCGACCGTATTTTGGGTCGTGTTTGCATCGACGATATTCTTAATCCCGAGACTCAGGAAGTCATCATTCCACACGATACCTTGCTTGACGAAGATCATGTAGATCAAATTGTTGCGCTGGGCATCGATGAAGTGAAAGTGCGCACGGTTTTATCTTGCTTAACGCGTTATGGTTTATGTGCGAAGTGCTATGGTCGCGACCTTGGACGTGGTGGTTTGGTTAACGTTGGTGAGGCGGTTGGCGTTATCGCCGCTCAGTCGATTGGCGAGCCCGGCACCCAGTTAACGATGCGCACTTTCCACATTGGCGGTGCTGCATCACGCGCATTGGTTGCCAGTAATGTTGAAGCGAAATCAAGCGGTACTTTAAAATTTTCCGCTTCGATGCGCATGGTTAAAAATGCCAAAGGTGAGCAATTAGCAATTTCTCGTTCAGGCGAAGCACTTATTGTTGATGACAATGGCCGCGAACGTGAGCGTCATAAAGTTCCCTACGGCGCAACTTTAGTCTTAAAAGAAGGCGCTACCGTTAAAGCTGGCGCCAGTTTAGCCACTTGGGATCCTTTAACTCGACCCATTATTTCTGAATATGCGGGTATTGCGCGCTTTGATAATGTGGAAGAAGGGGTCACGGTTGCCAAGCAGGTTGATGAAGTAACTGGCCTTTCCACCTTAGTGGTTATTGACGGCAAGCGGCGTAGTGCAGCTAGCAAAGGTGTTCGTCCGGTAATTAATTTGATCGATGCTCAAGGTGCTGAGGTCATGATTACTGGCACCGATCATCCGGTCACCATTGGTCTGCAAGTGGGCGCTTTGATTACCGTGAAAGATGGCCAGAAGGTTGAAGTTGGCGAAGTCTTGGCGCGTATTCCAATTGAATCTCAAAAGACTCGCGATATCACCGGTGGTTTACCACGCGTTGCCGAATTATTTGAAGCGCGTTCGCCAAAAGATGCTGCTGTATTGGCAAAAGTAACTGGAACCGTTTCCTTTGGTAAAGAAACAAAGGGTAAGCAACGCCTAGTCATTACCGACATGGATGGCGAAGCCAATGAGTTCTTAATTGCTAAAGAGAAGCAAGTGCTAGTTCATGATGGCCAAGTAGTAAATAAGGGCGAGATGATTGTGGAGGGCCCTGCCGACCCACACGATATCTTGACACTGAGAGGCGCAGAAGAGTTGGCAATTTATATTGTTGATGAGGTTCAGGACGTTTATCGTTTGCAAGGCGTGAAGATTAACGACAAGCACATTGAAGTTATCGTGCGGCAGATGTTGCGTCGTGTGCAGATCTCCGATCCAGGCGATACCAGCTTTATTATGGGTGAACAAGTTGAGCGCTCGAAGTTGTACGACGCCAACGATCGGGTGATTGCTGAAGGCAAACAGCCAGCGCAGTTTGAAAACGTGCTCTTGGGTATTACTAAGGCCTCTTTATCAACCGATAGCTTTATTTCAGCGGCTTCTTTCCAAGAAACGACGCGCGTTTTGACTGAAGCCGCCATTATGGGCAAAGTCGATACTTTACGCGGCCTCAAGGAAAACGTCATTATTGGGCGTCTGATTCCTGCAGGTACCGGCTTGTCTTATCGCCGGGCCCGTAAGGTGCGTGAGCAATTTGAGCGTGATCGCGCACAAATGATTGCTGCCGAAGAAGAGACTTTGGCAAATACCCCAGAAGTAGCTATTGAAGCCGAAGTTGCTGTGGCCCCAGCAGGAGAGGCTGAGCAAAGTTAAGCTCTCGATCTTGTAGCCTTTTTGGCCAGTTTTTCTCGTTGAAGGTTGACGGGAAAGGCTGGCCAAGCTAGAATGCTGAGTTCTACTAAATTAGTAGGGAATCAGTTTTATTTGGCACTCGAGATTATTTGCCTAAGTCACTGATTTTCTTATAAAAAAGCATTAAGAAGTACTAACCGAGCCATTTATGCCGACAATTAACCAGTTATTACGTAAGCCAAGAAGTAGGCTTACCGTTAAAAGCAAAAGCCCAGCCCTGCAAAATAGTCCGCAGCGCCGTGGGGTTTGCACGCGTGTTTACACCACAACCCCCAAGAAGCCTAATTCGGCCTTACGCAAAGTAGCCAAAGTGCGATTAACGAATGGTTTTGAGGTCATTTCTTACATTGGTGGTGAAGGCCATAATTTACAAGAACACTCGGTAGTGCTCATCCGTGGCGGTCGCGTTAAAGATTTACCCGGTGTGCGTTATCACATTGTGCGTGGTTCACTTGATTTGCAAGGCGTAAAAGACCGCAAACAATCGCGCTCAAAATATGGCGCTAAACGCGCTAAGAAGTCTGCTTAAGTTTTGTAGTTGTAGTAGGTATTTGCAGTAAACATTTGTATTAACTGACTGAAAAGTCAAGTAAGTGGTTACTTCGTTTTTTGCCCTTGGAATTAAAGGCTAAAAATAGTTGAGTAACCGAAGTGGGAGGCTGGTTTCAGGCTCCCCTAACTGAACTGATAGGAGTAGTTATGCCGCGTCGTCGCGAAGTTCCCAAAAGGGAAATCCTTCCTGATCCAAAATTCGGGAATGTAGAAGTAGCTAAATTCATGAACGTCCTAATGTTGGACGGTAAAAAATCGGTAGCGGAACGCATCGTTTACGGCGCATTTGATCATATTGAGAAAAAAGCCAATAAAGAACCCTTAGAGATATTTTCTACTGCAATGGGCAATGTAAAGCCGATGGTTGAGGTTAAGAGTCGTCGCGTTGGTGGTGCAAACTACCAAGTTCCAGTAGAGGTGCGCCCTTCTCGCCGTTCTGCTTTAGCGATGCGTTGGTTGCGTGAGGCTGCTAAAAAACGCGGTGAAAAATCGATGGCCCAGCGCCTTGCTAATGAGTTGCTTGAGGCCGCCGAAGGTCGTGGCGGCGCAATGAAAAAGCGCGAAGAAGTACACCGCATGGCAGAGGCAAATAAAGCTTTCTCCCATTTCCGTTTCTAAGTATTCAGCAAAGAAGAGGCAACAGTGGCACGTAAAACTCCTATTGAGCGCTATCGTAATATTGGCATCTCAGCTCACATCGATGCAGGTAAAACAACCACGACTGAACGCGTGCTGTTTTATACCGGTGTTAATCACAAAATTGGTGAAGTCCATGATGGCGCAGCCACCATGGATTGGATGGAGCAAGAGCAGGAGCGCGGCATTACGATTACGTCTGCGGCAACCACGACTTTTTGGAAAGGCATGGCAGGCAACTATCCTGAGCATCGCATTAATATTATAGATACCCCAGGCCACGTCGACTTCACGATTGAAGTAGAGCGATCGATGCGCGTGCTAGATGGCGCATGTATGGTTTATTGTGCAGTAGGTGGAGTACAGCCGCAGTCTGAAACAGTGTGGCGTCAGGCTAATAAGTATGGTGTGCCCCGCTTAGCATTTGTTAATAAAATGGATCGTACGGGCGCGAATTTCTTTAAGGTCTACGACCAAATGAAGGCTCGGCTCAAAGCCAATCCCTTGTTAATTCAAATCCCTATTGGCGCCGAAGAAAAATTTCAAGGTGTGGTCGACCTAGTGAAGATGAAGGCAATTTATTGGGACGAAGAATCACAGGGCACTAAATTTAATTACGCCGAGATTCCGACAGAACTGCAGGCTTTGGCCGATGAGTGGCGTGAAAAAATGCTTGAAGCTGCTGCTGAAAGCTCTGAAGTGCTGATGGATAAATACCTCAGTGGCGAAGCTTTATCAGAAGATGAAATTAAGGCAGCACTTCGCCAACGTACTATTGCTGGAGAAATTGTGCCAATGCTGTGTGGCACTGCGTTTAAAAATAAAGGTGTGCAAGCAATGTTAGACGCAGTCGTCGACTTTTTGCCCTCCCCATTAGACGTACCCCCAGTCGATTGTGAAAAAGAAGATGGCACTCCAACCACCAGAGCAGCTGCTGATAGTGAAAAATTTTCAGCTTTAGCATTTAAGATTATGACCGACCCATTTGTTGGTCAACTAATATTTTTCCGTGTTTATTCTGGGGTAATGAAATCAGGTGACACCATTTACAACCCAATTAAGGGTAAAAAAGAACGGGTTGGTCGTCTCTTGCAAATGCACGCAAATCAACGCGAAGAAATTAAAGAAGTTTTTGCAGGCGACATCGCTGCTGCAGTAGGCTTAAAAGATGCGACAACTGGTGAAACTCTATGTGACCCCGATAGTATTGTCATTCTCGAGCGCATGGTTTTTCCAGAGCCCGTTATTTCTCAAGCGGTCGAGCCTAAAACTAAAGTTGACCAAGAAAAAATGGGCTTGGCTTTAAATCGCTTGGCTCAAGAAGATCCTTCATTTCGGGTTAAGACCGATGAAGAGTCAGGTCAAACTATTATTTCAGGCATGGGCGAATTGCACTTAGAAATTTTGGTCGATCGCATGAAGCGCGAATTTGGCGTTGAAGCTACCGTTGGCAAGCCACAAGTCGCATATCGTGAAACCATTCGCAAAAATTGCGATGAAATTGAAGGCAAGTTTGTTAAGCAGTCGGGTGGCCGTGGGCAGTATGGGCACGTAGTTTTAAAGCTCGAGCCACAAGCGCCGGGTAAAGGTTTTGAATTTGTCGATGCAATTAAAGGCGGTGTAGTACCGCGTGAATATATTCCTGCAGTTGAAAAGGGCATTGTCGAAACTTTAAATGCGGGTGTGCTTGCTGGATATCCAGTAGTCGATATTAAAGCCACCTTGTTTTATGGCTCATATCACGATGTTGACTCAAATGAAAATGCTTTTAAAATGGCGGGCTCAATTGCATTTAAAGAAGGTATGCGTCGCGCTTCACCAGTGTTACTAGAGCCAATGATGGCAGTTGAAGTTGAAACCCCAGAAGATTTCATGGGCAATGTAATGGGCGACCTTTCTTCACGGCGCGGTATTTTGCAGGGCATGGACGATATTCCAGGTGGCGGCAAAATCGTACGCGCAGAGGTGCCATTAGCAGAAATGTTTGGCTACTCCACAAGCTTGCGTTCGCTAACCCAGGGGCGTGCAACGTACACCATGGAGTTTAAGCATTACTCAGAAGCACCTAAGAATGTTGCCGAAGCAGTAATGGCAGCAAAATCGAAGTAAACCGGCAAAGTAATATCCGTAAACTTAATTTTTA
This sequence comes from uncultured beta proteobacterium, assembly GCA_903944725.1. Classification (GTDB taxonomy): domain Bacteria; phylum Pseudomonadota; class Gammaproteobacteria; order Burkholderiales; family Burkholderiaceae; genus Polynucleobacter; species Polynucleobacter hahnii. The sequence goes on along the minus strand of CAJASX010000088.1, from coordinate 152 downwards.
AGACTGAACTTAGTTAAACAGAAGGCAGATAAAAAATGGCAAAAGAAAAATTTGAGCGGACTAAACCGCACGTTAACGTCGGTACGATTGGCCACGTTGACCATGGCAAAACGACCCTGACTGCGGCGATTACCACCGTGCTCTCTAAAGTT
>CAJASX010000087.1 GCA_903944725.1 uncultured beta proteobacterium | reverse complement strand
GACAGCGATACGTAAGTGTGCCGGTGCACCTTGATGGGCAATCGCCGTGGTTAACTGCGAAGTCTTTTTTGTTTTTACTGCACTTGCAGTACTAATTACGGTCCGCTGTAGATTCAGGGGTTTCATTAAAGAAGTAAAAAAGGCGTGGTGATAGGACGGCAAATAAACTTGCAGGTTTTGCTCGCTAGCTTGGTTTGGCAATGTGTTGGGTGGAGGCTTTGACTGAATAGAAATATAAAAGGGTAAGAGCGAGTGACGCATGCCAGTGACATTACTTAATCCCGCCATCTGTACGTCGCCCGGCTGGCCGTTAATCAGCAGACCCGTTTCCCCACCACCAGTCGAAATAACCTCATCTTGACTATAAGGATGATTACTAACGCAAGCAGCCCAGTAACCCGTAATACCCATTTGCTCGGCATAATGGCGGCGCACTTTAGCTAAACGATCGGAAATATGATGGCCACGAAAACGCGGATCAACAACTAACTTCGCAGCCTCCGGAATAGGGTCCGATACCTCTTCAAAACTCAAGGCACAATGCCCTACTACCTCCCCCTGCGGCGTTAGTGCAACAATCGAAACCATCGAGCCATTACTTAAAGCCGCATCGATTAACTCAGGCCGATACATCATTGGGTTCGGATAACTTGGGCCATAGCAACGGTAAATGCATTGGGCTAGGCTTAGGGCATCGCTACGCAGCATTTTACGGATTTCAAGTTGCGCTGCCTCTGCCTCAGAAACTTGGGCAGAATCATGGGTTAAAACTGTGGACTTGCCGAATAGCTCTGTTTGTAAGGAAGGATTATCTACCATATCACTTAGTTCAAAATGTTCAATAAATATTAGAAAACACTATTATCAGCTAACTTGGTACCATACCTAAGACGCGATAAAGACAGCTTAATCCCCCTAACCATTTAAATAGCGAGTAAAGCACCAATCATGCAAGAGCAACTTGGGCTAATTGAAGCCTCCCAACAGATTCAAGCCGGCAAACTCGATCCCAAAAAATATTTACAGGCATGCTTTGCACGGGCTACTGAGCTCGAACCAGAGTTACATGCTTTTGTTAATCGTACCTCGCTTGATATGCTCTTAAGAAATGTCGGTGAAACTAATAGCGGACCATTATGGGGCATTCCAGTGGCAGTAAAAGACATTATTAATACCGTTGAATTACCCACCACCAATGGATCACCTATATATAAGTACCACCAAGCAACAAGCGACGCTGAAATTATTCACTTGATTAAAAAATTGGGTGGCTTAGTTTTTGGCAAAACTGTAACTACTGAATTTGCTTGGCGTAATCCAGGGCCAACCGTAAACCCATGGAATCCATTACATACCCCTGGAGGGTCATCGAGTGGTTCAGCCGCAGTTGTTGCCAAAGGCATTGTCCCCTTTAGCCTTGGCAGTCAAACCTTAGGATCGATTATTCGGCCAGCTGCGTACTGTGGTGTCGTTGGTTTTAAAGCCAGCTACGGGGTGATCCCAACTAGCGGTGTGTTTCCTTTTTCGCACTCTTTAGACCATGTTGGCTTGTTTACTCGCTCTGTTGCCGATATGATCTTTGCATTTAATCTTTTAATGCAACGGCCCAATCAAGCGGCCACACAACAATCGCCTCGCATTGGTATTCTGAAAACGCCGTTCGATGCAAAAATGAGTGACGAGCAGGCCCGTACTTTAGAACTTACCGTATTGAAGCTTGCAAAAGCAAATATAAGCGTGCAAGCGGTAGAGTTACCCCTCAGTTATGCCACGGTGCTTGAGTCGATCTTTTGTGTCATTGAAACAGAAGCGGCAATCGTCCATCAACACCATATAGAAAAACACTCAACTGAAATTAGCGAACATATTCATGCGCTTGTTGAAAACGGCTCTGCTTATACCCCCGCACAATATAGTGCAGCGCTACAACTGCAAGCCCATTTAAAAGAAGAAATAAAGCAATCTTTTCAAGGGGTTGATGTTTTACTTACAGCACCCGCTACTGGCGAAGCACCTCTTGGACTTCAAGCAACGGGTGATCCTATTTTTTGTTCCCTCTGGAGCTTCCTTGGCTTACCTGCCATTACTATGCCAGTAGCACGTTCTAAAAATAATTTGCCCTTAGGCATTCAATTGGTGGGGCAATTACAGCAAGATACCCGTTTACTCGAAATAGCAAAGGTGGTTGAGGCTGCATTAGCTGCAGGCTAGAAATCGCTATCGATCAATTTTAGGGTTAATAGTTATTACTAAATTTAATTAAGCAAACACCTCCAGCAATTACTTTCCTTAGTAGTAAGTCAAAGGCTGCGCCTTGCCCCAGAAAATCCAATAAGAATAAATCGTATAAAGGATGATGGTGGGCAGCACGATCACCGCTCCCCAGAAAATAAACCACAAAGATTCGGTGGCGGCAGCAGCTTGCCAAATAGTCATTTGATCAATAATCAAATACGGAAATAAACTATAAGCAATGCCCAGGAAGGCGAGTAAAAAAATCACAATAGTGAGTACAAAGGGGTGCCATTGCAAATGCAACTTACCAGTACCTAAGTGATTTAAAGAGCGGTAAATCAGAAAGAAGCACAACAAGGTCAAGAGAGGTAAAGGCGATAACCAAATAAAATTAGGGAATACAAACCACTTTTGCATAATGCTAGCACTAAAATAAGGGGTAGCTAAGGAGATCAGCCCAACGCCAGCGGCAGTTAGCCAAAGACTTTTACGCGCCCAACCAACTGCCTTAGCCTGTAGTTCGTCAGTGGTTTTCATAATTAACCAAGTAGCCCCTAAAAGCATATAACCCATTGGCAAACACACCGCTACCAAAGCAGAAAATAACCAGCCTAATAGCCCCGAATCAAAGCCAACAATGTAGCGGCCAATCATTACGCCTTGAGCCATCGCAGCGATAATGCTACCTATGTGAAATAAATAATTCCAAATAGGTTTATGTTGCGCTTCTGCTTTTACCCTGAAGTCAAATGAAACGCCACGCAAAATTAAGCCCGCTAACATTACGGCTACCGGTAAATAAAGATTAGTTAAAATAATGCCATGCGCAATTGGAAAGGCGACTAATAAAACCCCTACCCCAAGTACTAACCAAGTTTCATTTGCATCCCAGAATGGTCCGATTGATGAAATCATGGCATCTTTTTCACTATCATTTGCGCTATTCAATAAAATGCCAACCCCTAAGTCATAGCCATCTAGCACCACGTAAGCGACCATTGCAACACCCATCGCCCCAAGAAAAAAAATCGGTAGCCAACCAACAGCTTGAGCAAGATCGGGCCATACGAATGAGCCCATTTCAGGCTCCCTGCGATTTAATCGTAGCCGTACCCAACGCATTAGCGCTAGCTTCGGCACTGGCTAAACGATCTTCTGTAGCAGGCAAATCGGCTTGGCGCGCCAAATGAAACACCACCGCGATGTAGCTAATAATTAAACCGATATATAAGGTTAAGTACATCAATAAACTACTCAGTACCATACCAGTGGGAAGTTTTGTAACCGCCTGTGCAGTTGTCAACACACCAGAAACTAAATACGGCTGTCGGCCAATTTCTGTTACATACCATCCTGCAACCACTGCAAGCCACCCTGAAAAAGTCATCCATACTAGAGCTTGTAGCATCCACTTCGGTAAAGAACGCTGACCTCTTGAGAGCCAAACAGCAACCCAAGATATCAACATCATTAAGACCCCAACCCCAACCATAATCCGAAAAGCAAAAAAGACGGGGGCAACTGGCGGAATTTTGTCTGGAAATGCCTTTAAGCCCTGTACCTCGCCATCAAACGAGTGGGTCAGATAAAGCGAAGCTAACTTTGGAATACGAATTTCATAATCATTTTTTTGCTCTTTACTATTCGGAATCGCAAAGATTACTGCTGGAGCGCCTTTCTCGGTATTCCAGATACCTTCCATAGCGGCAACTTTAGCGGGCTGATATTCCAAAGTATTTAAGCCGTGTGAATCACCCACCACCATTTGCACTGGAATGAGTAGCGCCGCAGTAATAATTGCCATTCTTAGTACAGCAGCATTCGCCGCTGATTTGCTCCCTCTAAGCGCGCGATAAGCCGAGATACCCGCCAATAAAAATGCCACGGTTAAAAATGATGCAATTAACATATGTGTAAAACGGTATGGCATCGAGGGGTTAAAAATAACCTCCAGCCAATTACTAATATGAGCTTTGCCATCGATCATTTTAAAACCCTGTGGCGTTTGCATCCATGAATTTAAAACGATGATCCAAAAGGCGGAGAGGGTCGTACCAAAAGCCACTAAAAAAGTAGCTAAGGTATGCATACCTTGTGAGACCCGTTTAGCACCAAATAACATTACGCCCAAAAAGGTTGCCTCTAAAAAGAAGGCGGTTAAGACTTCATAGGCTAATAAAGGCCCAGCAATATTACCTACAGTTTCCATATAGCCAGGCCAATTAGTACCAAACTGAAAACTCATCGTAATACCACTGACTACACCGAGTGCAAAAGTTAAGGCAAAAATCTTGACCCAAAATTGATAGGCCTCAGCCCAATATTGTTCGCCTGTACGAATACCTTTAATTTTGAGATATAAAAGAAACCAAGCAAGTGCGATCGTAATAGTTGGAAATAAAATATGGAAAGTAATGTTCGCGCCAAACTGAATGCGACTTAAGAGCAGGGTATCAATCATCTAAGATTCTCGTTTTTATCTATTTTCTATTTGCTATTTGCTATTTACTATTTTGCGCCTTATTCAAAAAATCTGCATACAACCATATGAAGTAAGCCTAGCGCAGCCTTTTTCACAGCAATTTTTATCATTAGAGTATCTCAAGCTAATAAATGAAGATCAGCTGGGGTATCAATATCAGTTACAAAGTTTGCGTTATCGGTCTGCAAATAAGTAATGAGCTCAGGATGTAAATCGAAGTATTGACGACAACTTAATTTATCGGCCGAGTCTAAAATAGCACGCATGACTGCGCCTGAAAAAATAATTGGATTTCCACGTCGTCCTTGCACTTGCGGAATCATAATAATTATGGGAGACCCAGCCAAGCCACCTAAAGCTTCAGTCTGCACGGTAAATTGTTGAATTAGTAAAGCAAGTTCTACCCTAGTAATAAAAGGTTGATCGCATAACATCATGATGATCGCATCATATTCAGTACCTAAAGCTTCAATACCTATGCGAACCGATGAGGCTTGCCCGAGTTCGGGTGTTGAGTTACGAACTACCCTGACAGGATATTCTTGAGCAATGGTTTCAACAGACTGATAGTAAAAACCAGTAACGACAACTATTTCGCTTACCCCTACCGCATTTAAAGCAATTAAATGGTGTTCAAGTAAAGAAAGGCCCCGCAATTGAAGCAGGGCCTTTGGTAATCCCCCAATGCGACTTCCTGGTCCAGCAGCTAATAAAACCGCGCCAATACGCATCAAGGAAAATGAAACTTATTTTCGAATATGTGCGTGGCGGGCAGCATCTTGCGACATGCCAGCACCAGGCTTGCCATCCATCGCTTCTTTTTCAGCAGTAATCTCTTTGCGCCGCTCTTTGCAAGCGGTCGTAATTTCTTGCAAAGCCTTGCGAGCTCGAGTAGCTGATGCCTTAATGCCTTTTTCTTTGAACTTTTCGTTCTCAGCTTGATAAGCTTCAAAACTAGCAATGATTTTTTCGTGATGTGACATTTTTTTCCTTTTAGATCAGAACAAATAGGGACTACCAAATCAGTATATCTTGCTCTGATGCCCTACTTTGGTGCATGAAAATTAAGGCATAAGTCGGGTATAAAGAAGTTATGTCAGATCATCCTTCCTCGAGAGCAGATAACCCCTACCGGAATTTATGCACCGATTGCGGTATTTCCCGCAGTTCCGACCCCAAACGGTGTGGCAGAGCCTGTCAATTTATTCAACCAAAGTACCCTGAGCTAGAAACCCAAACCCACGGTCGAGCGCGCGATCCTTTACGCACCGATGAACTGCATTTTGGGCCTTTTTTGCGCATGTTGCGCGCAAGCCTAAAGCAAGCTCGTGCTGGCGCACAGTGGACTGGCATCACCACTCGCATTGCTGAACGCTTACTTGAAACCAAAGCGGTGGATGCGGTGCTCACTATGACAGCCGACCCGAATGACAACTGGCGACCAAAACCGATTTTGGTCGATAAGGCCGCAGATCTAGCGCAATGTCGGGGTATGCGGATGGGTTATGCCCCATTACTTTCTTTGCTAGAACCGGCGGCGGCCAAGGGTTATAAAAAATTAGCTGTAATTGGTATTCCGTGTCAGGTTTACGCGCTGCGCGCTTTAGAGAAAGAATTGGGCTTTGAGAAGTTGTATGTCATCGGCACACCCTGCTCTGACAATACCACCACCGAAAACTTTCATGATTTTTTAGCCCTCGTTACCGACCAAGCTGAAAATGTCATTTATCTAGAATTTCGCGCTGACTATCATGTGGAAATTCGTTTTAAAGATGGCACCAAACGTGAGATTCCTTTTTTACAATTACCCCTGTCAACTTTGCCGAATGATTTTTTTCCACTAACCTGTCGCACCTGCGTTGATTACACCAATGTGTTGTCTGACATCACCGTAGGTTATATGGGTGGTGAAGGTCAGCAGTGGTTATTAGTGCGCAATCAAACTGGGGAAGAATTACTCAAGTTATTAGGTGATGAGGTGACTCTCACTGCACCAGGTAGTGCAGGTAAACGCTTCTCTGCTGTAAATGGTTTTATGAAAAATGTGAAATTGGCGGCTGGTGGGTTGCCACTTCGCAAAATGCCAGATTGGTTAAGGCCGATTGTTGGTTGGTTAATGCCCCGCATTGGGCCACGTGGTCTTGAATTTGCGCGTGCGCGAGTTGAAATGAAGGCCATCGAAACCATCTTGCACTTACGGCGTGAACATCCTGCACGCATCGCTTCAATGGTACCAAAACACATTTGGCCTTTAGTTGAGCCCTATCAGCTCAAGCCTGAACTAAATGAACTAGCGACCTCATCTATTAAAAATAGCGTGCTCGATGAAGCTTAGCAACAGTGAAACTAATACGAAGTAATCATGAAACCACCAGCCAATTTTTACTACGACATTATTTCTCCTTATGTCTATTTTTTTCTCAAGTTACGTAAACCGCTCGAAGCGCTTGTCGATTTAAAACCGGTACCCATTTTTTTTCCTGGTTTACTGCGCATGCAAAATAATCGTGGGCCCGCAGAGATTCCAGAAAAAAGAATTCATACCTATACCTTCTGCGTTTGGAAAGCACAACAACTTGGTGTGCAATTTCAGTTTCCGCGGCGCCACCCTTTTGCCTCTGCTGCTGCGCAACGCTTGTTACTACAAGAAGATGCCGACTTTGCCATGATTGATAAAGCCTTTGATTTCGTCTGGGGTCATGGCGGCGATCCTGAAATCCAATGGGCGGAATTTTGTCTTGCCTTAGGGTTGGCGGCTGGCACCCCAAAACCAAATGATGAGCGCGTAAAGCAAGCATTAATAGCAAATACCGAAAGTGCAAATCAGCAGGGTATTTTTGGAGTGCCCAGTATTAAAGTCAATGATCGAGTCTTTTGGGGTTCCGATGCCATTCCATGGGCTGTAGAATTTATCAAACACCCCACGATGTTTGCTAACCCTGCTTATCAAGCAGCGATTAATGCTGAAAATCCACTAAGTATTTCGAAGTAAATTTCAACCTTGGCAAAGCTAAGCTTTTAGCAGTCATACAAGCAGTGTAAACAAAGTCTACAATTAGTTCTGCAACTCGAAAGCTCCCTATGTTAATTACTGCTGCTAACTCTGTACTAGTCATGATTGACGTACAAAAACGTCTGATGCCAGCTATTGGCGAGGGGGAAGTTGTCATCAAACAATGTTTGCGCCTTGCTCAAATTGCTCAAGTACTGCACGTGCCAATTATTGGTACTGAGCAAAACCCAAGTGGTTTAGGTGAGAACCTGCCAATGATTAAAGCCCTTTGCCAAAGCACCATCAGCAAAATGTATTTTGATGCTTGTCAAGATGGTTTATTAATTGAAATAGGTAAATTTAAGCCAGTACGTCAACAGATAATATTGGCTGGCTGCGAATCGCATATTTGCGTCTTGCAAACCGCGCTGGCATTAATTGCGCAAAACTACCAAGTAGTAGTGGTAGTCGATGCCATTGGTTCACGCCATGGGCTTGATAAAACGCTGGCAATTGAGCGCATGAATAAAGCCGGCGCTCACTTAGTTACCACTGAAATGTTGGCCTTTGAATGGTTGCAAAAATTTGATCGGCCTGAATTTAACACTATTCTTAAAATCATTAAATAAATCAAAATAATATGGATTTTTCGCTCGACTCCCAAACCGCAGAACTGCGTGAGCGCACGAAGCACTTCATTGCAGAACAAGTTATTCCCCTAGAAGGTGAGCTTGAATACCATGCTCATGGGCCAAGCGAAGTCTTACGCAAAGAATTAATCGCCCGGGCTAAGAAAGCTGGCCTACTTACTCCCCATGCCTCAATTGAATTTGGTGGCTTAGGTTTAAGTCATGTGGCTAAAGCAGTGGTCTTTGAGGAGGCTGGGTATTCTTGTTTAGGACCTACTGCACTTAATATTGCCGCCCCCGATGAAGGCAATATTCATTTAATGGAAGCGGTTGCCAATGCAGCACAAAAAGAACGCTGGCTACGCCCACAAGTACAAGGTCTAACCCGCTCGTGCTTTGCTATGACCGAACCGCCACCAGGGGCAGGATCAGACCCCTCCATGCTCATGACTACGGCGACCTTAGATGGGGATGATTATTTAATCAATGGCCGGAAGTGGTTTATTACTGGTGCAGATGGGGCTGATTACGCCATCATCATGGCGCGCCTTGAAAATAATTCGCCAAACAGTACAGATGCCAAGTCAAGCGGCCCTACTGCAACGATGTTTCTAGCGGATATGCAACAAACCGGTATTGAATTAGTGCGCAATATGGAGGCTATGGACCAATGTTTTACTGGGGGTCATGGCGTGATTGATTTTAAAAACTTACGCGTACCAGCAAAAGATATCTTAGGGAAATTAGGTGAAGGTTTTCGTTACGCCCAAATTCGTTTAGCGCCCGCCCGTTTAACCCACTGCATGCGTTGGCTCGGCCAAGCACGCCGCGCGCAAGATATCGCCTTGCAATACGCCATTAAACGCACAGCCTTTGGTATGCCACTGTCTCAACATGAGGGTGTGGGTTTTATGTTAGCCGATAACGATATGGATTTACAGACTGCCCGTCTGCATACTTTGCATACTGCTTGGCTGTTAGATCAAGGTGAAAAATGCAACTATGAATCGAGTCGGGCAAAAGTAGTTTGCTCAGAAGCTGAATGGCGTGTGGTTGATCGTTGTGTGCAAATTTTAGGTGGTCAAGGGGTAACGGGCGAGACGCCGATCATGCGAATTTTTACTGATATGCGCGCATTTCGGATTTATGATGGCCCGAGTGAAGTCCATCGTTGGAGTATGGCGCGCAAATTGGTCAAGGTTGCACAGGATAATCAATAAATGTTAAATGAGCTTTTTCGTTTAGATGGTAAAACAGTGTTAGTAACTGGCGCATCTAGCGGCTTAGGACATCACTTCGCTCTAGTCATGGCACAAGCTGGCGCAAGGGTGGCTTTAGCCGCACGACGCATCGATGTCTTAGATGGCTTAGTGCAGGAAATCAATTCGGCTTCTTTAAAGTCTGCAGATGCAATTGCTAAGGCATTTCAACTAGATGTAAGTAATGCGCAACAAGTGAGTCAGTGCTTTGATCAGCTTGCTGCTTGGCATTTGCCCGATGTCATCATCAACAATGCTGGTGTAACTATTACCAGACCCCTGTTACAACAAAGTGAAAGTGATTGGGATCAAGTGATCGATACCAACCTCAAAGGCGCTTGGCTGGTGGCTACCGAAGCCGCAAGGCGGTTGGTTGCTGCTAATAAACCAGGCAATATCATCAACATTAGCTCTATTTTAGGTGAGCGGGTTGCTGGTGGTGTCGCACCCTATGCAATTTCTAAAGCAGGGGTACTACAACTCACAAAAACGATGGCGCTTGAGTTGGCGCGCTACTCGATTAGAGTGAATGCTTTACTTCCTGGTTATATTGCGACCGATCTAAATAGGGCTTTTTTACAAAGCGAAGCCGGAGAAAAACTCCGCGCTCGTATACCGAGTCGACGTTTTGGTGAAGTGAATGATCTTAATGGCCCTATTTTATTATTGGCATCCGATGCTAGCCAAGCAATGTCGGGAACATCAATTGCAGTAGATGGCGCCCATCTAGTAAATACCTTGTAAATTTTCGATAAATGAGTACGTTGATGAGTACGTCGTTTGATCTGCCGGCCTTTTCTGCCTATCTATGCAATCAAGGTATTACTACCAACAAGGCTGCACACCATGACTCTAGTGAGCCATTCATCATTAAGCCGCTCAGTGGCGGCCAATCTAATCCTACCTTCTATATTGAAGCGGGCAAACAAAAAATAGTATTGCGCAAAAAACCTGCTGGTCACCTATTGCCATCGGCCCATGCAATCGACCGTGAATACCGCGTGATGGCAGCACTTGCCAAACAAGGTGTTCCGGTCCCACAAATGTTAAGTTACTGCGAAGATGAGTCGATAGTTGGAACGCCATTTTTCTTAATGTCGTTTCTTGATGGTCGAGTTTTAACTGAGCAAGCTTTACCAGGCATGACTGCTGCTGAGCGCTCGGCTATCTATTTAGAAATGAATCGGGTGATAGCGAGCATTCATGCAGTCAATTACCAGGCAGCAGATCTAGAAAGTTTTGGTAAGCCCGGTAATTATTTTGCTCGGCAAATTACCCGTTGGTCACGTCAATGCAATGAATCTAATTTACCAATTAGTCCTGCGCTTCATCGTTTAATGGCTTGGCTGCCAG
>CAJASX010000086.1 GCA_903944725.1 uncultured beta proteobacterium | reverse complement strand
CGCATAGGCATCTGCCATATACCCAGCACTGCGTTCATCTCGGGTGAGAATATGTTTCATACCATGATCAAGCTGCTGCAAGGCATCGTAAAATGGCAGTGAGGTATCACCACATAAGCCAAAAATATGTTTGACCTGATAAGCCTCAAGCATTCGCACTAAGGCTTGAGCACCTGTTAATTGATCCGCCATATTTAGTCGTCGAGTTTCAACTGGGTTACTTTGACAAATTGGCTCCAACGTTCAAATTCTGTTTTAGTGTAACGATCTAAGCTTGGGCCATCTGATGCTAATACATCAAAACCACCTTGGCTTAGTTTGGATTTTATTTCAGGATCATTTAAAACTGCCTGAAAATCAGCTGTCAGTTTTTTTAGAATGGCTGGGGGTGTTTCAGCGGGGGCAAAAATGCCAATCCAAGAGTAGGCTTCAAAATTGGAATAACCTGATTCTGCAACAGTAGGAGTTTGGGGTAATTCAGGTAATCTGCGACCACCAGTGACAGCCAAGGGCTTTAACTTGTCCGCCTGAATTTGACCCTTAAGAGCTGCATAACTAAGCAAAGTAAGGCTAGCAGTATTACTTACTACCGCTTGAATAGCTGGCCCACCACCTCCATAAGGAACGTGTAAAACAAAAATACCAAATTTTCGTTTGATATCTTCCATGGCTAATTGATTTAATGAGCCAACTCCAGTTGAGGCATAACTATAGGCACCCGGATTTTTTCTAGCTGCTTCAATAAAACCCGCTAAATTATTCGCTGGTACTGATGGGTTGGCTGCAATGACCAATGGAAAGCGCACCAATAAACTCACCCCCACAAAATCTTTGAAGGTGTCATAAGGCAATTTCGGTTTAACAATAGGATTAATCGCATGATTATCAAAACTAACTAATAGCGTATTGCCATCGGCGGGGGAGCGAGCCACATGTTGGGTTGCTATTTGGCTGGCAGCTCCCGCACGGTTTTCAATCACGACAGGTCTACCAATGCGCTCGGATAATTTGGTTTGAATCGTCCGTGCGGTAATGTCGGTACTGCCACCAGGGGGAAATGGCACCACTAAAACTAAAGGCTTATCAGTTTGGGCATAGACGGCACAGGCTATCCATAAAGCGCCAGAAAAAACTGAAAATCGGCTTAGCAAACCCAATAAAGGCGGTGGTGTAAATAAATGAGTCATCAATTGGCTTTCAGAATGGTGATTAAAAATGAGCTTGGCAATAGTATGCGCTATATTTAAGCGTCGTATCACAAGCCATCAAATCAAAACTATAATAGATTTATGCAGCTAGCTAATCAAATTTTCTTTCTGGTTTTTGCCCTACTTTCATTTACTTTCTTTTTTAGTTATTTGTGGCAATTTAATTTTAGTGATAAAAATAATACTAACAATAACTTACTTATTAGTTGTGGATTGTATGGCATATGTTGTTTGGGGTTTGGCTTAGCACCCTGGGTTAATCAATTTTTTCTAACTATTGCTAATACTTGTTATGTTGCTGCAAATATAGCGCTAATATGCTTATATTCTAGTTGGTCTAATCAACCATTTTCACGCTGGGCCAAGATAACTTTATGGTCTTTACCGGTAGTTATTGGAATACTCTATGAACCATTGCGTTCGTTGGCAGGCACATTCCAGCAACGAGTAGCACTGATTACAATTAGCCAAGAGCTTTTACTTTTATGGCAACTAGTTATCTTATTTAAATTTCGTTACATTAGTAAAAACCCTGCTGTCAAGTTAATTTTATTTTTAACAATGTTAAATTTATTGGCTAGCAGTTTTAGAACTTTTCGAATTCTATCTCTCGATAACCCAAACAATACATTTCTTTATACTGAAGATCCTTTAGCTTTAGGGATCCGATGGTTTGGCTTTACTTGTGTTTTATTGGTATATATAGCAATTTCTCTTTATTACATGCAAGACCAAATCAAAATTGAGCAAGCGCTTCGGAATACTCTAAATACTACCTATGTCGAAAATTTAGAAATAACGCGACTATTGAAAGAAAAAGAGCAGTTAATAAGCTCTTTGATCAAAGTAAATAAAACCGTAGAAACTGGCGCGCTCTCTGCATCTATTGCCCATGAGATCAACCAGCCTTTAGGCGCTTCAGGTTTAAATATTGAGTATCTACGAAAAAAATTGGCAGAAAATAAATTGAATCCTGAAGAAGGGCAAGAAGTGCTTGGACAGCTTGCTATCGATAATCAGCGAGCTAGTAACATCATTAAATCCTTACGTGCCCTCTTTATTAACGAAAAAACCGACACTCAGCAGCATGACTTAAATGGCTTAATTCAATCCATGCTGGCGATAGTAAAAGGTGAATTAAACAAAAAGCAGATTAAGATTACTTTAGATTTAGAGCCTCAGGTAAAGGTAGAAATTAATAGTAATGAAATGCAACAAGTGTTTCTTAATTTATTAATTAATTCAATCAATGCTTTTTCTGCGGAAAGTGGCGAAGCTAGGGAAATTAAAATTGAATCACGATCTACCGCTCAAGAAGTAAGGATTGTGTTTTCCGATAATGGGCCCGGCATTCCATTGGAAGCCCAACCTAACTTATTTGAGCTACTAAGTGAATCTAAAAAGGCTAGCATGGGCTTGGGTTTATGGCTTTGTAAATATATCGTAACGCGCCATAACGGCAATATTTGGTTTGAAAAAATGCCTACTAAGGGAGCAAAGTTCATTATTAAACTACCTCAAAGAGCATAAATGGCGTTTTATTAGCCCTACAGCAAATAGCCAATTCGCTAAAAAATTGATATAAAAGAACCACTTATAAAAGACGGAACTTTTATGTTTTGGATAATTAAATTGCGACGCAAGAACCAAAGTGAGCATTGGGAGCAGACGATTCGACTACATGCCGATAGCTTAGAACAGGCTTTAGCGCGCGTAAAAGCAATTTATCCCGCATCGGAGGCGGCTTCATATAAAGACGCTAGTGGTAAAGACACTCAAATTAATATCGACCATGGCGCAAATCTTCAATCCTATTGTAGGACTTAACATCTAATTCCAAATATTGCACTTGGGCAAACTGAGTTGTATTATTCGTCATAAATGACAAATTTAAAAGGGCACGTGTACTTAATCGATGATGACGCATCCATGCGATCATCGCTTACACGTACGTTGGTCGATGCAGGTTACACGGTGCAAGATTTTTCAGGTGCGATGGTATTTCTAGAAAACCTAATGCCGGTTTCGCCAGCAGTTATTTTGCTCGATATGCAAATGCCCGATGTGAGTGGTTTAGATTTGCAGGAGCAATTATTTAAGCTTAATTTAAAAACTCCGATCATTTTTATTAGCGGACAAAGTCAACCAAAACAAATTGTGCAAAGCTTAAAAAATGGGGCCATTGATTTTTTATTTAAGCCATTTAATTTAACGGAATTATTGACTACCATTGAGAGCGGTATCACAAAAGACCGGGCGCAATTTGAAAAATTAGCCCAAGAAGGTGACGTAAAAAAGAATTTTGCTTCACTCACGCCACGTGAAAAAGAAGTGTGTCACCTACTAGTACAGGGCTTTAAAAACAAGGAAATTGCCGAGCAATTTAATCTTGTAGATGCTACGATTAAGGTGCACAAATCGCGCGTGATGGAAAAAATGCAGGTCAATTCTTTACAAAATTTAGTTGCTTTATATCTGCAATTTAATCTCGAGTAGTAACAAAAAAGCCTAACAAGCAATTCGATTTTTTAATGGAAATTAATGAGTTGTTTGTCTACTTTGAGCAAATTCCATACTTTTTAGTATAAAAAATACTATTTTTAGGCCCTAAACTTGCTCTAGGGCTAATAGCTAAACAGATTATCCCTTGGGAAAATTTACCTTTCCTTGAATGATTGAGTTTAGTAGATGCATAACAGCTGGCAGTTGAGGTTTTTCCTTACTGCCCCAATTTTCTTAAGCTCTTTATTAAAGAGTATTTCGCCAATAAAAATGATCCCCATCCTAATGAGCTTGGCTATACCAAGATAGAGCAATGCGTCAGGTTGGCACTTGTTGCATTGCAATAATATTTTGATTATTTATCAAGAGATTTGCGGGCATTTTTTCTTAAATGT
>CAJASX010000085.1 GCA_903944725.1 uncultured beta proteobacterium | reverse complement strand
GATATCGCTAAGTCATTAAAGCGTCCCGTAGTACAAATGTTAGGCGCCGCTGAATCAGCCAAAGGACAAATGGGCGGTAAGGTAGATTTAACCTATTCAGGTGTTGCCTGGACTGGCCCACGCGCGTTTACAGAAGCAGGTTTAACACCTCAGCAAATTCGGTATGCTTCGATTTACGATAGCTTTACTATCACCGTATTAATTCAGTTAGAAGATTTAGGTTTTTGTAAAAAAGGCGAGGGCGGACGTTTCGTCGAGCACGGCCAGTTAATTGCTGGCAAAGGCGCGCTGGCTTTTAATACCGATGGCGGCGGTTTATGCAATAACCACCCTGCTAATCGCGGCGGCATGACAAAGATCATTGAAGCAGTGCGCCAATTACGTGGTGAAGCCCATCCGGCAGTGCAAATTCCGAATCTGGAATTTGCTTTAGCCTCTGGTATTGGTGGTGCTCTTGGCACACGTCACGGTGCAGCTACCTTAATTATGGGCAGAGTGTCATGAGTAATATTTTGAATGTACCCTTACCAAGCCCAGTGATTAATGCAGAAAATAAGCCGTTTTGGGAGGCCGCTCAAGAGGGGCGCTTGCTATTAAAAATGTGCTCAGCTTGCAATGAACCCCATTTTTATCCGCGAACAATTTGCCCGCATTGTGGCAGCGATCAAACCCGTTGGGTTGAGTCGAGTGGTAAAGGCGAAATTTATTCGTTTACCGTCATGCGCCGGGGGGTAGAGGTTCCATTTGCCATGGCTTACGTAACCTTAGAAGAGGGTATCAAAATGCTAACGCATATTACCAATTGTGATTTTGATGCAATTTATATTGGTCAAGCCGTTAAGGTGGTGATGCAAGAAACCCAAGAAGGTCAGAAAGTACCATTGTTTGAACCCATTGTCTGATAAGCCCACCATTACTTGGCTTGAGGGTGAACAAAGCCACTCGGCACTTTGGTATTCAGAAAATCGGCTGCTGCCCCCTAAAAAAATTGTGTTAGCAGACGATACACTGCCCGCAGACGATGCGTATCGGCTGGCTTGCGAGGGGACTGCATTGTTATGGCGGGGCGACTTTCAAAATGCCCGCCAACTTTTACAAGCAATTGCGCGGCGCATTGATCGCCCGCGGAAGAAAAAACGCGTCTCTAAAAAGAATATGCAGGAGAAGCTGAATGACAATGCGTCATCTGCAATAACAAATGATGTATTTAATCTACATCGTTTAGTACAATCACAACGTTCGAGAACTTTGGGTCAGATCTTAATTCGGGTTGACCCAAATCATCAGATAGCATTACGCCGAGCACCAATAGTTGCAGAAGCTTGCCATGAGGCTTTCGGGGAAGTCAATGAACCTTACCTAGTTTCCTTACGCGAATTATTGGGCTTAGTGGGTGCCCATGAATGGCGTAAAAAAGGGGTGGTAATCAAGGCTTTAGATACCAATGGCACCCAACGAATTTATCCCCATTACGGCGTTTTTTCCCCGATTCGCGGTGAATATCT
>CAJASX010000084.1 GCA_903944725.1 uncultured beta proteobacterium | reverse complement strand
TAGCATAGCGGGGCATTAAGTCGTCTTTTAAGTGCGCTACTTCGCGATCTAGCGTAATGCTTTCGATACCGCGATGGGCTTTTAGCAAAATAGTGCCACCAGGTGTTTCATAGCAACCTCGACTCTTCATGCCAACAAAACGATTTTCGACTAAATCGAGACGGCCAATGCCGTGCATGCCACCTAAGCGATTTAATTCAGCTAAAAGCTGATGAGGTTGGTAAGGATAACCATCAATAGCAATGGGGTCACCAGCACGAAATTCGATTTCAATCACAGCGGCCACATCTGGGGCCTTTTCAGGCGCAACGGTCCAGCGCCACATTGACTCTTCAGCTTCAGCATTAGGATTTTCTAGGTGCCGCCCTTCATAACTAATATGTAAGAGGTTAGCATCCATTGAATAAGGTGAACCGCCTTGTTGATGTTTCATTTCAATTGGAATACCATGCTTCTCAGCATAAGCCATTAATTTTTCTCGCGACAATAAATCCCACTCACGCCATGGCGCAATCACTTTAATGCCAGGTTCAAGAGCGTAGTAACCCAATTCAAAGCGTACCTGATCGTTACCCTTTCCTGTAGCGCCATGCGCAACAGCATCAGCCTTTACTTGCCGAGCAATCTCAATTTGACGCTTAGCAATAAGGGGTCTAGCAATCGAAGTGCCTAACAAATACTCACCTTCATAAATCGTATTGGCACGGAACATTGGAAAAACAAAGTCGCGTACAAATTCTTCGCGTAAGTCGTCAATAAAAATATTCTCTGGTTGAATGCCAAACTGTAAGGCTTTGGTGCGCGCTGGCTCGAGCTCTTCACCCTGACCTAGATCGGCGGTAAAAGTGACGATCTCGCAGTGATAGGTATCTTGTAGCCACTTTAAGATCACACTAGTATCAAGACCACCGGAATAAGCTAAAACTGCTTTTTTTATTTCAGACATTATTTCCACTCATTCAAAATTAGGATATTCATTATCAAGCAGGAACTCCGTCAGCTGCGATACGTCCACACAGCAAATACTCCATCAAAGCTTTTTGAACATGCAAGCGATTTTCTGCCTCTTCCCAAACTACACTTTGCGATCCGTCAATCACAGCACCACTTACTTCCTCGCCCCGATGAGCTGGCAAACAATGCATAAATAAGGCACTTGGTTTAGCTAATGCCATTAACTCTTCAGTGACCATCCAATCTTTAAAAGCCTTCATCCGCATGGTATTTTGATCTTCATACCCCATGCTAGTCCAGACATCGGTCGTTACTAAATCGGCGCCTTTTACGGCGTCTCGAGGGTCAGCACAAACCATTAAATGATTTAAGGCAGCGCCACTTAAACGGGCATGATCAAGTTGATAGCCCTCGGGTGCTGAAAAACGTAACTGAAAATCTAAACGCTCAGCCGCTTGAATCCAGGTGTAGGCCATATTGTTGGCATCGCCAACCCAAGCGACCGTTTTTCCCTGTATTGGCCCCCGCGCTTCAACAAAAGTAAAAATATCGGTTAGGACCTGACAAGGATGAAATTCATTAGTTAAACCATTAATGACTGGCACCCGCGAGTTAGCTGCAAAACGCTCGATGATGTCTTGACCAAAGGTGCGAATCATAATAATGTCGGTCATCCGCGAGATAACTTGCGCAGCATCTTCTACCGGTTCGCCTCTACCCAGTTGGGTATCGCGCGTATTTAGATAAACCGCATGACCACCAAGCTGATGGATGCCTGCCTCAAATGATAAGCGGGTGCGCGTTGAATGTTTTTCAAAAATCATGGCAAGAGTACGATCATGCAAAGGGTGCCATGTTTCATAACGCTTAAAACGTTCTTTTAACCAAGCGGTGCGCTGTATCAAATAGTCATATTCAGCTCGCGTTAAATCGGTAAATTGGAGGTAATGCTTAATTTGACCGGGCACCTGCGGTTTAGCCAAGGAAGCTAAACTAGCATGCCCCAAAACGGATTTACTTTGCATCTTATCCAAAATTTCACCTACTAAAATGACAATCTTAAGTTTATATTGCCCTACTTTTCTTGCGCTATCTTGACTGCTTTAACTCTTGATCCATAAAACACTTTTTATCCAAGGGCTCACTGCTAACGGTAAACCCTTTCGACCCAGCGATTGGGCTGAACGCCTTTGCGGGGTTATGGCTAGCTTTCGCCCCCTAGGCGACACTGGTGATCCGCGCTTTACTTACTCTCCATTCGTTAGACCAGTAATGATTGCTAATATTAAATTTGTTGTAGTTGATACCCGCCTTCATGATCTTGACCCAATGGCGCTAGACTTTGTTCTCAATTTTGCCAAGGACAATCACCTGCCTATTGAAGAAGCCTGTGTCTTTGAACCAAAAACATGAAGCACAACTTTAAAACAAAAACCCGCTCAAAAAGGGAGCGGGCTTGAGTTGAATTTTAAAAAATATAAACTAAGCCATCGCCTTAATAGCGGCTGACAAGCGTGATTTTTGACGCGCAGCAGTATTTTTATGAGCGATTTTTTTATCCGTAATTTTGTCGATAGTGACTTGGGTAGCAATAAATACTTTAGCAGCTGCCGCTTTATCACCAGCCTCGACTGCTTTACGAACAGCCTTAATAGAAGTACGCAATTTTGAACGTAAGCTCGAATTGTGCTCATTTTGTTTAACTGCTTGCCGAGCGCGTTTACGCGCTTGTGCGGTATTGGCCATCTTTAAACCTGCCTATTCATTACGATTTGTCAAAATGGACGAGCACTTGAGAGAAGCATTGGGTGATCGCCAAAAGCAAAGATTTTACCTGAAAGGGGCAAAAAAGCCCAGTAGACCGATAAATAGGGGAAAATCAGCCCATGAATCTGCTTTCCGCCGCCGTCAAAGTTAGCTCTTTGACGATGTTATCCCGAATTACTGGCCTTTTACGTGAAACCCTGATTGCCCGCAGTTTTGGGGCCTCAGAGTGGACTGATGCCTATAACGTGGCATTTAGGTTACCTAATTTACTTCGGCGGTTATTTGCTGAAGGGGCTTTTTCACAGGCTTTTGTGCCTATTTTGGGTGAAATCGTTGCGCGCGGTGAACCCTCGCAATCTAAGGCGCTCATTAATGCCGTCGCAACCCTGTTATTTTGGGCGCTGCTATTTACGGTTGGTCTAGGGGTAATCGGTGCACCGCTCCTCATTTTGCTTATCGCTACAGGCTTTACCGGCGATCCAGCCTTTGAGGCTAGTGTGATCATGACCCGCATCATGTTTCCCTATATTGGGTTTATCTCGCTAGTTTCCCTGTCGGCTGGTATTTTAAATACCTTTCAACGCTTTGCTCTGCCAGCCTTTACCCCAGTATTGCTTAACCTAGCTCTGATTATTAGTGCTATTTGGCTTGCGCCTCACCTAGAGCAACCTATTTACGCCCTTAGTATTGGCGTCTTGGTTGGCGGATTACTGCAATTACTAATTCAAATTCCAGCCCTCAAGCGTTTGGGCCTTTTACCTCGTATCGGTTTTTTACCTGGCGCCATTCATAAAGCCTTTTTTAATGCAGATGCACGGCGCGTTTTACGCCTGATGGGACCCGCGGTTTTTGCTGTATCGGTGGCGCAAATTTCCTTGTTAATTAACACCAATATTGCTTCACGGTTGACTACAGGTAGCGTTTCTTGGCTAAGTTATGCCGACCGACTCATGGAGTTTCCCACTGCCCTACTGGGAGTTGCCCTTGGCACGGTTTTATTGCCAAGCCTTAGTAAAGCAAATGCTAATCAAGATCTCAAACATGCTGAAGAATTATTGGTTTGGGGCTTGCAACTCACTTTCCTGCTCGCTGCACCTTGTGCGCTCGCACTATTTTTATTCGGCGAACCAATTGCAGCCGTGCTTTATCACTACGGGCGCTTTAGTGCGCTGGATGTATTAATGACACAACGCGCATTAGCTGCTTACGGAGTTGGTTTAATTGGCCTGATTTTGATAAAAATTTTGGCCCCCGGGTTTTATTCGCGCCAAGATATTCGTACCCCAGTCAAAATTGCTCTAGTGGTCTTGGTCTCTACCCAGCTTGCAAATATCATCTTTGTGCCTTGGCTCGGTCATGCCGGCTTAGCCTTATCGGTTGGCCTTGGGGCCTGTCTAAATGCTGCCATGTTATGGGTTGGGCTTTGCTGGCGCGGGGCATTACCAACTTCAGCGGGTTGGTGGAAATACCTAGCTCGGCTAACAGTGGGCTTAATTCCGCTTGGCTTCATCCTGCATTTCGGCTCTCAAGCCCATAACTGGATCGACTTACAAGCCCAGCCTTGGCTGCGCATTGGCCTACTGGCTGGCTGGCTCAGTCTTGCAGCAGTAATTTACTTTATCGGCATTAGACTCGGCGGAATTCGCTGGCAAAATTTCCTCCGTCATGCAAAATAGTAACTATGCCGACACGACAACTCGACTACTTTACGTCCCTTGTATCAGAAGATGAATCTTTGCCTCTTACTGAGGCGGCGATTGCAGTTGCTCAACACGCTTTTCCCGACTTAGATGTCCAAACTGTCCTTGATCAAATTGATCAGCTCGGCAATCGTCTTAAACAACGCATTACCCCTGAAACTTCAGCAGTACAAAAGCTACAGCATCTCAAGCATTTCTTTTATAGCGAATTAGGCTTTGGCCCAAATCCAAATGATTTTTATGCGCCTGAAAATTCCTACATACATCATATTATTGAAAGTCGGCGCGGCATTCCTATTTCTCTAGCGATGCTGATGATGGAATTAGGCCAACAGATTGGTCTTAAAATTCGTGGCGTCTCTTTCCCCAACCATTTCATGATGCGCATTTCCTTACAGCAAGGTGAAATTGTGATGGATCCATTAACAGGAGCCTCACTTTCAAAAAATGAATTACAAGAAATGCTTGACCCCTATTTAGACGCTAAGGGGTATCAAGATGAAGTTAGTCTACCTTTAAATATTTTTTTACGTGCCTCTAGTTCGCGGGAAATTTTGTCGCGCTTTCTGCGCAATCTAAAATTAATCTATACCGAAAATGAACGCTGGGAAAGATTGCTCGGAGTGCAGCAAAGGTTAGTTATTTTATTGCCTGATTCAATCGAAGAAATTCGCGATCGCGGCTTGATTCTTGCCCAACTAGAATATTTACGCCCAGCGCTTGAAGATATGCAGCGCTACTTAGTCGCATCGCCAGAAGCAGGTGATGCAGATGAAATTCGTGAACACATTGCGACCTTAGAAAGCCAAAGTCGGCAAAATTAGTTTTTCTAATGGTACTTTTCAGCCTTACCGCTTGTTGCGCAGCGCTTGTACAGTCTTAATTAATGCTGCAAAAGCCACTGGCAATGCTGCTGCGCCAACCCCGACCAAAACAATTACATTTAAGTTTTCACGAATGATTGGAATGTTACCAAAAAAATATCCTGCAATAACAAGCCCAATAACCCAGATACCAGCACCGACAATATTAAAAAATTGAAAGCGCGCAAAATTCATTGCCGAAACACCCGCCACAAAAGGTGCAAAGGTTCTAACAATCGGTAAAAAACGGGCCAGAATAATTGTTTTACCTCCGTGTTTTTCATAAAATGCATGGGTTTTTCTTAAGGCGGCTTGATCAATCCAGCGCGACTGGCTGGCAAACACCTTTTCGCCAATCCAACGACCGATAAAATAATTGACAGTATTACCGACGACTGCGGCCACTAATAATCCCCCACATAATGTAAGCGCATTAAAGTGACCAGTAGCACAATAGGCTCCAGCAATAAATAGCAACGAATCACCCGGCAAAAAGGGGGCAATAACTAAACCAGTTTCAGCAAAAACAATTGCGAACAAAATGCCATAGGCCCAATTGCCATAATTTTGAATCACCAAATCTAAATGGCGATCAACGTGTAAAAAGAAATCGCCTAATTGGATTAAGGTATCCATTAACTGAGCCTCTTCAATTGAAATTGAGGTGGATATTAACAGGCTTAGCTACTCAAGGTTCCTATAATTACCAAATGTCCCTAAAACAGTCCGCTAGGCTAAGCAGTAACCTCTCTAAAAGCTCCCACACGATTCTCTGTATTGCGGGGCCTACTGGCAGCGGTAAAAGTGATTTAGCCCTCACTGTGGCTCAGCAGGCTGCGCTACATGGGGTACAAGTTGAGTTAATTAGTATGGATTCAGCCTTAGTTTATCGGGGATTAGATATTGGCAGTGCAAAGCCTTCACCGGCTGATCGTGCGGCAATACCGCATCACTTAATTGATATTCTTGAGCCGCAGGAAAGCTACTCGGCAGCGCGTTTTGCTCTAGATGCAAAGCGCCTTTGCCAAGAAATACAGGCTCGTGGCAATCTTCCCATCGTGGTCGGTGGCACGATGTTGTATTGGCGTGCGTGGGCTTATGGCCTATCAAGCCTACCAGCGGCCAACCCGCTACTTCGGAAGCAATTAGAAACCCGGGCAGGGTCCTTGGGCTGGCCAGCCTTACATGCCGAATTAAATCAAGTTGACCCCCTTACTGCTGCGCGCCTTAAGCCCCATGATTCTCAACGTATTCAACGTGCGCTCGAGGTCTTTTTAGTCAGCGGGCGATCGATGTCAAGTTGGTTGGCTGCCGATCCTAACCCTGATGGGCGCACTGGCGCAATTATTCCTCTGGGTCTAAAACTGATGACGCTTGAGCCAAGCGAACGCAAACTTTTGCATGAGAGTCTTACAAGCCGCTTTGATGCAATGCTTGATAAGGGCTTTATCGACGAAGTTGTGGCACTGCGTCAACGCCCTGAAATTCATGCTGATTTACCAGCAATGCGTGCAGTTGGCTATCGCCAAGTATGGAATTACTTAGCAGGTCAAGACTCTTATGACGGCATGCGTGAAAAAGCCTTAACCGCTACGCGTCAACTTGCGAAGCGACAGTTAACTTGGCTAAGGGCAATTTCAGCAAGGCAATGCTTTGATTCGCAGAGTCTTAGCGGTCAACGCCAAGCCCTCGACTATTGCTTAACTCAACTACTCAGGACAACTGACGATTAAATGATGAGGGTTTGCTGCTCACCATTCGGGCGCTCGCGAACCTCACCCACCACCCAAGCCTTGAGACCCTGAGTAGCTAATGACTGTAAAGCGGTTGTTGCTAGCTCGGGGGCGACAATCAGTACCATTCCAATGCCACAGTTAAATACCCGCACCATCTCGCTATCAGTCACGCCCCCTTGCGTTTGCAACCAACGAAATAAAGCGGGTAGCTGCCAAGTATCGCGCTGCAAAACAGCTTGCATTTTTTCAGGTAAGACCCGCGGCACATTATCGACAATGCCACCACCAGTAATATGCGCTAAGCCTTTTAAATCAATTTCCGTCATGAGTTGTAAGAGCGGTTTAACGTAAATTTCAGTTGGCGCCATAACTACCTCTATTAATGGCCGACCATCTAGATCGTCACTTGGCTTTGCCCCAGCATGCTCAATAATTTTTCGCACCAACGAGTATCCATTGCTATGGGCACCACTCGAAGCAATCGCCAACACTGCATCACCAGGACAAATACGAGAGCCATCAATAATTTTTGATTTTTCGACTGCACCGACTGCAAAACCAGCTAAATCGTATTCTCCAGGGGGATACATGCCAGGCATCTCTGCCGTCTCGCCACCAATCAAGGCACAGCCTGCCAACTCACAGCCTTTAGCAATACCGCTAATTACCATCGTAGCGGTCTCAACACTTAATTTACCGCAAGCAAAATAATCGAGGAAAAATAAAGGCTCAGCCCCTTGCACCAAAATATCATTCACACTCATTGCAACCAAATCTTGACCAATGGTGGCATGGCAATTCCACTCAAAAGCCAATCTGAGCTTGGTGCCCACCCCATCAGTACCTGAAACCAAGACGGGTTCGCGATAACGTTTAGGAATCTCAAATAGGGCTCCAAAACCCCCAATACCCGCTAAAACCCCTTCACGCATGGTCTTTTTGGCCATAGGCTTGATTCGCTCAACCAAGGCGTCGCCAGCATCAATATCGACTCCAGCGTCAAGATAAGAGAGGCCTTTAGCCTGAAGGGGGGTAGATTTAGTCATAAAAAAGGGGGTTAATTAGGAGTGAACTGTACTTGATCAGTAGAATCATTGAATTCTAGAGGATCAAAGCACTATGGCCGAAATTTTTACCCCCTTTCTTGCTGCATTCATCTTGGCGTATGCTTTACGTCCAGTAGGCTTATGGCTCGAGCGTCATCACCTACCAAAAGCATTGGCTGCTAGTTTAGCGATGGTTTTTGGTTTAAGCCTACTAGCTGGCATTGTCATTCTGCTGATTAGCCTAATTGGTCAAGAAATCCCCTTGATTAAAGCGCAATTGCCCACCTGGATTGAAAAAACCCAATTGTGGCTAGCACCAAAATTAACCGAGCACAACATTGTTTTTGATTGGGGTGCGCTTAAAGAAATTGCCACCCAAAAAATTGGTGCTTTATTAAGCGATAACGCCAAGAATGTAGTTAATACCACCTTAGGTACCATCCTCTCTTCGGGGGGATCAATTCTGGGCGTCTTGATTGATTTAGTCTTAACACTTTTTGTGTTGTTTTATCTTCTGATTGATTGGAATCATTTCTTTGAATATTTAAAAAAATTAATTCCTTTGCGCTTTCAGGTAACTGCGCAACACCTTTGCGCTAAAACCGATGGATTACTCTCACAATATTTGCGGGGTCAAATACTAGTTATTTTGGTGATGGCAGTTTATTACTGCGCCGGCCTTTCCATTATTGGCGTACGTGGTGCAATTGCTTTAGGGGTCTTTACCGCAATTGTGGTCATCATTCCTTACTTGGGTTTTTGGCTTGGATTTATACTTGCTGTCCTGGCGGCTATTTTGCAATTTGGTCTTACAGCAGAGGTGGTTGGTGTATTAGTCGTATTTGGTATCGGGCAAATGTTAGAAGGTTTTTTCTTAACGCCTCGGCTCGTCGGCGAGCGCATTGGCTTACATCCTGTTGCCGTTTTATTTGCCTTACTCATCTTCGGTAAGCTGTTTGGATTTTTTGGCGTACTTCTTGCCTTGCCAGCCAGCGCAGTGAGTCTGGTCTTGATCCAATTTGCTTGGTCGCTATATACCGCATCAAATTGGTATCAAGGATCTAAAAAATAATCGTGATGATGCCAAATCCAGCGCTACCGAAACAATTTGCGCTTGACCTTAGCCAGCCTCAACAGGCAACTCTAAGTAATTTTTTAGCGACAGGTAATCAAGCTTTACTGGCTCATCTACAATCACTAGTTTCCGATTGGAAGCAGCATCATTTAAGCAATTCGCTTCACGCGCTCAATCACCGCTGGCTTTACTGGTGGGGTGCAAATGGCTCGGGTCGCACGCATTTACTGGGCGCCTTAAATCATGCCGCCCATCAACTCGAGTTGCAACACTTCGCCCTGCAAGCAAGCGAACCAGTTTCGTGGATTAGCCTAGAAGAAAAGTTGCCGCATTTACTGACCCAAACTCAAGCCGCTATTATTACGGTTGATGATGTTGATCAGCTTGACGAACGTTTATCTGCAGCACTCTTTCGTATTTTAAATCTCGTTCATGGTAGTCATAACTTATTTATTTTTATGGCTGGCAATAGTGCCCCTGTAGACTTGCAATTACGTGAAGATTTGCGTACTCGCTTAGCTTGGGGTTTAGTATTTGAAGTGCAACCCCTAAACGATGATGAGAAAATGCAGGCATTACAACAAGCGGCAGCTGAGCGAGGTTTAAATTTATCGCCAGAAGTACTGCCTTGGTTACTGCAGCGCTTTTATCGTGATATGCCAAACTTAATGGCGCTATTAGATGCGCTCGATGCGTATTCTCTAGAAATGAAGCGGGCAGTTACCTTGCCGCTAGTGCGTGAATTACTACAAATCTCACCTAACTCGATGAGTAACTCTAATCATGGTAACGCTGGATGACAACCTTAGCATTATTTGATTTAGATCACACTCTGTTGCACTTCGATAGCGACTACGAATGGGGCCAATTTTTAGTGCGCCTTGGGGTGGTTGATGGCGCAGTATTTGCCCAAAAAAATGAACAGTTTTATAGTGACTATAAAGAAGGCAAACTCGATATTGATGCATTTTTAAGTTTTGCCCTAAAGCCGCTTTCTGAGCATTCGCGCCCCCAATTAAAAGCTTGGCATGAGATCTTTATGACCGAAGTAATTACTGGCAAAGTACACTCTCAAGCAATTGATTTAGTAAAACGCCATCTCGACGCTGGAGATTTATGTTGTGTAGTAACGGCTACGAATAGTTTTGTCACGCGACCAATAGTTGAAAGTTTTGGCATTACTCATTTAGTGGCGACTGAACCTGCCACAGTAGGCGATATGCCCGAAGCTAATTTCACTGGCGCGGTTAAAGGCATACCTAGTTTTCGAGCGGGAAAAATTCACCGAGTTGAAGCATGGTTAAGTAGCTTAGGGCTGTCATTAGCCGAACTACCTCGCAGCTATTTTTATTCCGATTCACTCAACGACTTACCTTTGCTTGAAAAAGTGACTGATCCAATCGCCACTAATCCAGATCTACTTTTACGGGCCGAGGCCCAAAAAAGGGGCTGGCCGATTCTCGAGCTTTTTAATTGATTACTAAGTTTATTAAAGGGCTGATTAAACGCCAGCAAAAACCTAAAGTCACTAGTGCTAAAAGTGCTAATACTCCCCAACGCATTAGCAAAAAAACCCATCGCATTGATCCCCATTTATTATCAAAAAATGCTGTTAAAGTTACCCATGTTTTGCAACAAGCTGGGTTCTCTGCATTTATCGTGGGCGGTGCAGTACGTGACTTAGTGTTGGGCATTAGCCCAAAAGATTTTGATGTTGCTACCAATGCTACCCCTGAAGAAGTCCAAAAATTATTTCGTAAATCTCGCCTGATTGGTCGGCGCTTTCAAATTGTGCATGTCACTTTTTTTGGTAAAGAGCGCCCTGAAATTATTGAGGTTTCAACTTTTCGGGCGATGCTAGACCATGAGGGAGAACATCTCGCGGAAAGTGGTCGAATCTTACGCGACAATGTCTGGGGTACACAGGCAGAAGATGCCGAGCGCCGCGACTTCAGTATTAATGCAATGTATTACGACCCCGCCTCTGAAACTGTGTTTGATTATCACGGCGGTATGCATGATATGCAAAAAAAGACGCTGCGGATGATTGGTCAGCCGAGCAAGCGCTACCGAGAAGATCCGATTAGGATGCTAAGAGCGATTCGTTTTGCCGCTAAAACCGGCTTTACGCTTGATCCTGAGACCCGTGCGCCAATTGCCGATTTAGCTGACTTAATTCATGACGTGCCAAGCGCACGCCTCTTTGATGAAATCCTTAAGCTGCTAATGTCAGGTCACTCGTGGCCTGCAATTGAAGGTCTGCGAGCAGCTGGGCTGCATCATGGCATACTGCCACTGCTCGACAAGGCCTTAGATGGTGACTCTGCTAGCGGTACTGGCACCGAGTTTATTAAGCTCTCGCTGTCAAATACCGATGAGCGTATTCAGGCGGGTAAAGGCGTCTCGGCTGGCTTTCTGTTTGCTAGTTTGCTATGGCCCGATTTAACCCAAAACTGGCGACGTAATTTGGCTGGCGGCATGGCTAATGTACCTGCCCTGCACGCTGCGATGGATGACACAATTACCAGCCAAAATAGTGGGATCACTATTCAACGACGCTTTGAAGCAGATATGCGCGAAATTTGGACTATGCAACCCCGCTTTGAAAAACGCCTGGGCCGCTTCCCCCATCGGCTAATTGAATCACCCCGCTTTCGAGCAGGCTATGACTTTATGTTGTTGCGGTGCAGTACAGGTGAATTACCTAGTTCATTAGGTTTTTGGTGGACACAATTTATTGATGCCGACCTTAGTGCCCGAGAAGAACTTATTGTCTTGGCTAAAGCAGAAGATATAAAAAATGGTAATGCGACAAAATTAGTTAGCAAACGGCGGCGGCACAAATCTAAAGGCGCATCCTCACCGAGTGCTGAATTCTTAAAAACCTAGTCAATTCAATCTTTATCTGCTCCCTTTTAATCCTGTTTTAAGTCGGATTAAGAGCCGCCATTGCTGCGTTTTTACCTGCAATGCGCCCAAATGCCGTGCCGATCGCCATCCCTATTCCTGCTGTATAACCTTTGCCCAATACATTTCCTGCCATCATCTCGCCCGCTACAAATAAATTATGGCTGGGCTGGCCATTAAATTGCACTGCCGTAGTTTCATCAGTTTTTAAACTAAGGTAAGTAAATGTGACACCAGGTCTAAGTGGGTAAGCATAAAAAGGGGGCACACTAATCTGGGTTGCCCAATGGGTTTTAGCTGGAGCAAGTCCCTCAGTACGGCAATCATCCAAAGTGGTGTGGTCAAAAGTTCCAGAACGACAAGCAGCATTAAAATTATTTATAGTTTGATTTAATACCAGTGGATCGAGTTTTAGCTGTACTGCGATATCAGTGATGTTATCGGCAGTTGTGCCCTCAAATACAGGCGGCATAAAGTGGCCAATCGATTTTGAATCAATAATAGAATATGCAATTTGATTGGGCTGTTGCGCCACTAAGCGACCCCAAATTGCGTAACGCTTAGGCCAAAAATCTTCGCCCTCATCATAAAAACGTTGAGCGTTCTCATTCACTACGATACCAAGTGAGACACAATCGATACGAGTACAAATACCGCCGTTATATAAGGGTGCACGAGCATCAATGGCGGCCATATGGGCTTGCGTAGGATCGCCAACTGAATCAGCCCCAGCTTCGATCATATTTTTTAATAAGACGCCCTGATTAAAGGTCGTGCCGCGAATTAAAAAGTTATCTGCTGGGCTTTTACCCTGCTCATCAATACCCCAAGCTTCTCTTTGCCATTCAAGATTTGATTCAAAACCACCAGCAGCTAATACACAAGCTTTGGCTGTAATACGCTCACCATTTTCAAGAATAGCTGCACTAAATTGCTGGTCCTCTAACTCAATCGACTTTACCGGTGCGTTGTAACAAATTTTCACACCTGATTTTTCAGCGCTTCGGTAGTATGCATTGACTAAAGCCTTACCTCCGCCCATAAAAAAAGCGTTGGTGCGAGATAAATGTAAAGTCCCCGATAGCGGGGGCTGAAAATGTACGCCATATTTACGCATCCATGTGCGGCAAGTACTAGATTCCTGAATCGCTATTTTAGCGAGTTTCTCATCAGTAATGCCACCAGTCACCTTCAATAGATCTTGCCAATACTCTTCTGCTGAATAAATCTCCAATAAAACATCTTGCGGCTCATCGTGCATACAACGAATATTTCGTGTGTGGGTAGAATTTCCCCCGCGCCATTCGAATGGGGCTGACTCTAATAAACAAACCGAGGCGCCTGCTTCACGCGCCATGAGTGCAGCGCAGAGGGCTGCATTACCACCACCAATTACTAGAATATCAACCATCTATAAAGTTCATAAAAGGGTTTCAAACCATTACTAAAGAGAAGTTATTATGGCGTAATTCATTTACCTGCGCCCTTCTCTATCAGAATCGCACTTATGTATGTAGCCAGCAAACTTTCTTTTTTTTCAGTAAAGTAGTCCTAACTTGAATTGGGGCATTTAATGGCGCGTGCTTTTATTGGATTTGGTGGCAACCTTGGGGATACGCGTCAGATTATCACCGATGCCATCGTTTGCCTTGCTTTACGCAATGAATTACATATTGTGAACAAGAGTTGTTATTACCAAAGCGCACCAGTCGACGCCCTTGGAAATGATTACATTAACGCCGTGGTTGAAATTCAAACTGAATTACACCCTTATGGTTTATTGTATGTTTGCCAGGCGATTGAGCAACAATTTGGCCGAGAGCGGCCGTACGAAAATGCACCCCGCACCCTTGATTTAGATATTTTGATTTACGATGGTTGCTCTCAAAATGATATGGAACTTACTTTACCTCACCCACGTATTACTGAGCGCTCATTTGTGTTGTTGCCCCTACTCGAAATTTGCCCTGAATTATTTTTACCCGAATTTGGCATTCTTAAAGCCTTTTTACCGCAAGTAGCACACCAACGCATTGATAAACTACCTTGTAGAAACTGCACCTGCGATGCAAAAATAAGCAATAACCCCACTACCAACCCAAATTCGCGCCCAAGTACGCATTAATTCATTACACTCACCCCTGTGAGTTACTCAGACGGCGTCATGCCAATTACCATCAATACACTGCTTGCCATGTATGAAAAAGGCGAGAAGATTACCATGCTCACCGCTTATGATGCTACTGCGGCTGCGTTGGTAGACCGTGCAGGTGTTGATGTGATTTTAGTTGGTGACTCTTTAGGTAATGTAGTGCAAGGGCACACCAGCACAACTCCGGTAACAGTTGCTCAAATGGCATATCACACGGCCTGCGTTAATCGCGCTAATACCCATGCTTACTTAATTGCCGACCTTCCTTTTGCAAGTTATGGCGAGCCCCTTCAAGCCCTCGAATCGGCAGCCGAATTAATGCGGGCAGGTGCTAACATGGTGAAACTTGAAGGTGGGCGATGGCAAATTCAAACCATCCAATTTTTAGTCGATCGCGGCGTGCCGATTTGTGCTCACTTAGGCTTATTACCCCAATCTGTTCATATCCTTGGGGGGTATAAAGTACAAGGCAAGGTACCCGATGCTGCTAGCGCAATGGTCGCCGAAGCTAAAGCATGTGCCGCAGCTGGCGCACAAATGCTAGTGCTTGAAGCAATTCCATCTGCCTTAGGAAAACGAATTACTGCAGAAATTCCGATTCCAACTATCGGCATTGGTGCAGGGGTCGATTGCTCAGGACAAGTTCTGGTCTTACCCGACATGCTAGGAATGAGCCCTGGCAAACCAGCCAAGTTTGTCAAAAACTTTCTGCTCGGAGAGCCCTCAATCGAAGCTGCCGTCAAAGCCTTTATTAAAGAAGTGAAGGCAGGAACCTTTCCTGCTGATCAACACGGCTTTAGCTAAAAAAACTGCGTACTCGGTCAACCCAGCCGTTTTGGTGTGGACTATGTTTTTCGCCGCCTTGTTTTAAGTTTTCATCAAATTGACGCAATAATTTTTTCTGCTCTTCAGATAACTTCACCGGCGTTTCTACAATCACATGAACATAAAGATCGCCTAGTACTGCCGATCTTAGGGCCTTCATACCCTTATTGCGTAAACGGAAGGTCTTGCCAGTTTGCGTTCCTTCTGGAACCGGAAACTCAACTCGCCCCGACAAGGTTGGCACTTCAATGGAGCCACCAAGTGTGGCAGCCGCATAGGAAATTGGCATCTGAACATGTAAATCGCTGCCGTCGCGCTCAAAAACAGGGTGCGACTTAACACGCACTTCAACGTATAAATCTCCAGCTGGGCCACCATTAATACCTGGCTCACCATTACCTACTGAGCGAACACGCATGCCATCATCAATTCCCGCGGGAATTTTGATTTCTAGGGTTTTTTGTTCTTTAATTTTGCCACTACCTTGACACTGTTTGCACGGCTTGGGGGTGTATTTACCCGTGCCGCGACATTTTGGGCAAGTTTGTTGCATCGAGAAAAAACCTTGCGAAACCCTGACTTGGCCACGGCCATCGCAAGTGGGACAATCTTCTACCTTTGTACCTGGCTCAGCTCCGCTACCTTTGCAATGCTTGCAATCACTCCAGCTCGGCACGCGAATTTGGGTTGAATATCCTTCGGCAGCTTGCTCTAAAGAAATCTCCATGTTGTAACGTAAATCAGAGCCTTTGTAGACCTGTGGCCCCCCTGAATTACGTCCGCCAGACTGGCCGAAGATATCGCCAAAGATATCGCCAAAAGCATCGGCAAAACCACCCGCTGCGCCACCGCTAAAACCGCCCATTCCACCCATACTGGGATCAATTCCAGCATGGCCATATTGATCATAAGCGCCCCGTTTTTGCGGGTCAGTTAATACTTCATAGGCTTCTTTAGCTTCTTTAAATTTGGTTTCAGAGCCCTTATTATCTGGGTTGCGATCAGGATGGTGCTTCATTGCTAGCTTGCGATAGGCTTTTTTTATTTCCTCTTCGCTCGCGCTTCTGGCGATGCCAAGCACATCGTAATAATCGCGTTTACTAATCGCCACAGGCTCTTCCTTTCAACTTCATTAAAACGGCACAAGTCGGCGCAAGGCCGACTTGTTAATTAACAGCTTTAGGTTAAAGTAAATTATTTCTTTTCATCCACTTCTTTAAATTCCGCATCGACCACATCGGCATCTGGAGCAGCACTAGCACCGCTGGCTGCACCACCAGCTGCACCTGCAGCTGCTGCAGTCTTAGCCTGCTCGGCAGCCTGAACTTTTTCGCTGAGCTTTTGGGTAGCCTTTCCTAGCGCTTCGGTTTTTGCTTCGATGTTAGCCTTATCGCTACCCTTAATTGCTTCTTCTAAAGATTTCAACGCGGCTTCAATCGCTTCTTTTTCACTAGCATCTAAAGTGCTTGCATGCTCTTCCAGAGTTTTCTTAGTGGAGTGCGCAACTGCATCAGCAGTATTGCGAGCGGTTACCAATTCAAGCATTTTTTTATCTTCTACTGCATTGGCTTCGGCGTCTTTCACCATGCGTTGAATTTCATCTTCAGTCAGGCCCGAATTTGCTTTAATCGTGATTTTATTTTCTTTACCAGAGGCCTTGTCTTTTGCGGTGACATGCAAAATACCGTTGGCATCAATATCAAAGGTCACTTCAATTTGTGGCAAACCACGTTGCGCAGGTGGAATGCCTTCTAAATTAAATTCGCCCAGTAATTTATTAGCGCTAGCCATTTCACGCTCACCTTGGAAACACTTAATGGTAACTGCTGGTTGATTATCTTCAGCAGTGGAATAAACCTGTGAATGCTTGGTTGGAATAGTCGTGTTTTTCAGAATCATCTTCGTCATCACGCCGCCAAGGGTTTCAATTCCCAAAGAAAGCGGGGTTACGTCGAGCAAGAGTACATCTTTGCGATCGCCCGATAACACCGAACCTTGAATCGCAGCGCCTACTGCGACAGCTTCATCGGGGTTAACGTCTTTACGAGGCTCTTTACCAAAAATTTCTTTGACCTTATCTTGTACTGCAGGCATTCGCGTCTGGCCGCCAACTAAAATGACATCGTCGATATCGGCAATCGATACACCCGCATCTTTAATCGCCATTTCGCATGGCCCTTTAGTGCGGTCGATTAAACCCTCGACTAAAGATTCGAGCTTAGAACGGGTTAATTTCAAATTTAAATGTTTAGGACCGCTAGCATCTGCTGTCACATAAGGCAAATTAATTTCAGTTTGTTGGGCCGACGAGAGCTCAATCTTGGCCTTCTCTGCTGCATCTTTTAAGCGCTGTAAAGCTAAGACATCCTTACTTAAATCAACGCCCTGCTCTTTCTTAAATTCAGCGATGATCCAATCGATAATACGTTGGTCAAAATCTTCACCGCCAAGAAATGTATCGCCATTAGTTGATAACACTTCAAATTGTTTTTCGCCATCAACGTTGGCAATTTCAATAATTGAGACGTCAAAGGTACCCCCACCAAGGTCATACACCGCAATTTTACGATCTACCTTATCTTGTTTATCGAGGCCGAACGCTAGTGCAGCCGCAGTAGGTTCGTTAATAATCCGCTTAACATCTAGGCCAGCAATTCGTCCGGCATCTTTAGTGGCTTGACGTTGACTATCATTAAAATAAGCTGGCACAGTAATAACTGCTTCAGTGACTTCCTCGCCCAAATAATCTTCGGCAGTCTTTTTCATTTTGCGCAAAATTTCTGCTGAAACTTGTTGTGGTGCCATTTTTTTGCTGCGTGCCTCAACCCAAGCATCACCGTTATCGGCCTGGACAATTTCATAAGGCATCAAGGTGATATCTTTTTGTACTTCGGCATCAGTAAATTTGCGCCCCATTAAACGCTTGACGGCATAAATAGTGTTTTTAGGATTGGTCACCGACTGTCTTTTAGCAGGCGCGCCAACCAATACTTCACCGTCTTCGGTGTAAGCAATAATCGAAGGGGTAGTACGACCACCTTCAGCGTTTTCAATTACCTTGGGGGCGTTGTTTTCTACCACCGATACACACGAGTTAGTTGTGCCCAAGTCAATGCCAATAATCTTTCCCATATCTGCTCCAAATAAATAATTGCGGGGTTAATACTGCTACTTAAATCATTTTATAAATCATTGTCTTGCCTATAAATGGGGGCAAAAACCCGAAATTCAAGCCCTAAATAGGGCTTTTTTGGGCCTTTTTGGGCCTTTTCGACGGTGTCAAGCCCTACTAACTACTTAGCCTGGCTGACTGTTACTAGGGCTGGCCGGAGTATGCGATCTGCCAGCAAATAACCCCTTTGCAACACGCTAACCACGGTGTTAGCATCCTGGTCTGCGGGCACCATTGCAATTGCCTGGTGTAAATGGGGGTCAAACTTATCGCCAGGCGCAGGATTAATTTCACCTAAACGACCTTTCTCAAAAGCTGAGGTCAATTGTTTTAAGGTGATTTCAAGCCCCTCTTTAAAACCCTTGGCATCAACGGCTTCAGTCGCTAAGGCTGCATGTAAGCTATCGGCCACAGGAATCAGGTGCTCAGCAAAATTTTCAATCGCAAACTTATGCGCCTTGGCAATATCTTCGGCAGCCCGTCGGCGGATATTTTCGCCTTCCGCTTTAGCGCGTAAAAAGTTATCCTGCATTTCGCTTAATTTTTGATTTAGCTCGGTTATTTCTGCCTCAGAGCCAATGTTTAAAAATGGGGCAGATGCTGGGTCGTCAGCCGCACTAGTTGTGGGGTCATCGAGTTGCACAGGACTCGCATTTTCAGTCTGTGGATTGTTGTTTTGGGGGTTAGGTTTTTCTTGGGTCATACGATTAGTTGGGGATAAGGTCGGTTATTTCAAGTACTGCAGTTAATTATCGCCCCCAAAGCTGGTCATTGCTAGGGTGGCACGCTGCTCGCGTAAATTTAATTCAGCCGCTGTTTCTGGCTTCATTGGCCAGCCCCCTAAATGGCTTTTAGCAATCGTCATTAGGGCATCAATCCACTGCGGGCTATCATTTAAACAGGCAATGAAGTTGTAGTTTTTCCCGCCAGCTTCTTCAAAAAGAATTTTACCTTCCATGGCGATTTCTTCCAAAGTTTCTAGACAGTCGGCAGGGAAACCAGGGCACACAATATCAACTCGGGGGCACTCTTTTGCACCTAAAGCCTCGAGTGTTAAAGCGGTGTAGGGCTTAAGCCATTCGGCCTTGCCAAAACGTGATTGAAAAGTTACTAAATACTGCCCCGGCTCAAGATCTAAAGCCTCACCCAATAAACGTCCAGTTTTTAAACATTCACAATGATAAGGGTCACCCAATAGTAAATTGCGTTTTGGTAGACCATGAAACGACATGACTAAGCGCTCACCCGCGGCAAAATTGGGGCGCCCATGTTGCCGCCAAAAAAGTGTGATGCTGTGACTTAGTGCACCGATATAAGCAGGGTTATCATGAAAATGTTTGACAATGCGTAACTCGGGCTGATTACGCCAATGGCTCATTAAGCGCAATATTTCATCAAAACTTGAAGCTGAGGTAGTGGCAGAGTACTGGGGGTATAAGGGCAAAATTAAAAGTCGCTCAATGGTGCCTATGGCTTTCATTTTTTCAAACACCGCGCCCATCGAAGGTTGACCATAGCGCATCGCTAATTCAACCACTATTGAATCTTCAGCGCGGGTAAATTTGGCTTGCAAGGCGTGCGCCTGTAAACGTGAATAGTGCAACAAAGGCGATCCCAAGTCGCCCAGCCAAATCGAAGCATATTTTTTGGCTGAGGTGCCACTACGAATCGGCAAAATAATCAGGTTTAGTAAAAACCACCAAACTAATTTGGGAATTTCTACAACCCGTGGATCAGATAAAAATTCTTGTAAATAAGTACGTACGGCCTGCCGCGTCGGTGCAGAAGGGGTACCTAAATTCAATAAAAGAATGACGGTTTGCGTAGCGCGCAAATGGGATGGTTGATTCACAAATAAACTTTTAAAGAATGGGCTAAATTAGACTTAAGAGGCAAGATTAACTCAGAATACTCAAGTAAGTGGATTGCTTAAAGCCCCAGACAATAACTTGGAGGTAATGTCAACAATCGGAATCACTCGATCATAGGCCATTCTGGTTGGACCAATGACACCCAAAGTACCGACAATTTGCCCATCAACACTATATGGCGCGCTAATAATGGCCAGATCTTCATAAGGCAATAAATCACTTTCCCCGCCAATAAAAATCTGAATTCCATCGGCATGACTCGAAACATCAAGTAATTGCATCAGTACCGACTTTTGCTCGAGCATATCGAACATTTTGCGTAATTTATCTAAATTAGAGCTTAAATCACCCACATTGAGTAAGCGCCGCTCACCCGATACCACCACATCGGTTTGGGTAAAAGCTGACTCTGAGACCCCGGTATTTAAAGCCAAGACCATTAGGCCCGAGATATCGGTGCGTAACTTATCCAACTCTAGCAACAAGCGCTTCCGAACCTCGGAAAAGCTTTTCCCAGCAAACTGGGAATTAATGTAATTGCCCGCCTCAATCAATTGGCTTGGGCTGTAATCTTGGGTAGTAGGCAAAATACGATTTTGCACGTCGCCCTCTGGAGTAACCATAATTAATAGTATTTTTCGCTCTCCGAGCCGCAAAAATTCAATATGCTTAAAAATCTGCGCCCGTTTCGGCGTCATTACTACGCCAGCAAAATGGGTCAAATTTGAGAGCATTTCTGCCGCTGAAGTCATTACCTGCTGAGGGGAATTAGGAGGTAAACCCTTCTCAATCGCTCTTGAGGCAAGCTCCTCAAGCGGTCGAACCGTTACCATAGTGTCGACAAATAGGCGATAACCCCGGGGGGTGGGTACCCGCCCAGCTGAGGTATGGGGGCTAGTGACCAAACCTAACTCCTCTAAATCTGCCATCACATTACGAATGGTGGCGGCTGATAAATCGAGTCCAGAAAAGCGCGATAGGGTACGCGAACCAATAGGCTGCCCTTCCTCGATATACCGCTCGATTAAGGTTTTGAGAAGTGCGCGGGACCGATCATCCATGTTGCTAGTAATTTTATGCCTATGGTTTAATCGTTATATGTTAAGCCCATCCGCAAAATCAGCTCAAAATGGCTTTCGCCGAATTGCCCTCGTTGGCAAATATCAGGCCGAGGGCATTCGTGAACGACTCCACGAGTTAGCCATCTTACTTGTCGGACTTGGCTGCGAGGTTTTTATTGAGGCAGATACCGCCAAACATGTTGAATTAAAACAATACCCTACGCAAACCCTCAACACTTTTGCGACTACGATTGATTTGACTGTTGTGCTCGGCGGTGACGGCACGATGCTGGGTATCGGCAGACAGTTAGCAGGTAGTCAAGTGCCTTTAGTTGGAATTAATATGGGCCGCTTAGGTTATATGACTGATATTCCAATTCAAGATATTGCCACTATATTGCCGCAAATTATTCGCGGTGAGTATGAGGCCGATACGCGTACCCTATTAGATGCTGTAATTGAGCGTGGCTCGCAAGTCATTAATCAAGCCCTGGCCTTAAACGATGTGGTGGTCAATCGTGCGGGTACCTCGGGCATGTTAGAGCTCGCAGTTGCTGTCAATGGCTCATTTATGTATAACCAACGCTCAGACGGCCTAATTATTTCTACCCCTACCGGCTCAACCGCCTATGCTTTATCGGCTGGAGGGCCAATCCTGCATCCTAAAGTACCAGGCATTGTGTTGGTGCCGATTGCGCCCCACGCACTGTCTAATCGTCCTATTGTTTTGCCTCAAGACGCCTTAGTCAGTATAGAAGTAGCGGGCGGTGGTGATGTTATTGTGAATTTTGATATGCAATCACTCACTAACTTACAAATTGGTGATCGGATTGAAGTACGCTTATCGGATAAATCGATCAACCTACTTCATCCACGCGGTCACAGCGATTACCAAACGCTGCGGGAAAAACTGCATTGGAATGAATACCCCTCGACCTTTTGATTTCAGTAGCAAACTAAGAACTCATGTTGCAAACACTAATACTGCGTGACTTTGTCATCGTCGACCAACTTGAATTGGATTTTGCCGCTGGCTTTACTGTGCTAACTGGTGAGACTGGTGCTGGCAAATCGATTTTGCTCGATGCCTTAAGTTTAGTTTTGGGAGAGCGTGCCGATAGTAGTCAAATTCGTGAAGGTTGTAAGCGCGGAGAAATTAGTGCTTTTTTTAGGCTCGAACCTCAGTTACAGCCTAGCCTGCAAAATTGGCTTGAGGAACAGGGTTTTCCGCTTGAAGATAACGGTGAGAGCCTGATCTTAAAACGTATCATTGAAACTAATGGGCGCAGTCGAGCCTTTATTAATGGCAGTGTAGCGACCTTAATTCAATTACGTCAAGCTGGCGATCAACTAGTTGATATTCATGGTCAGCATGCGCATCAACTTCTTCTTAAAGGAGGCGCCCAACGTGATTTGCTTGATCACCATGCTGGCTTGTCTGCTTTAGCAAAAAACGTGGCTGAACATTTTCGCCTCTGGAATGATAGTCGACGCAGACTTGCACAAGCCGAAAATGCTGGACAAGATATGCAACGCGAACGCGAACGCCTGACATGGCAACTTGAAGAACTGCAGGCGCTCTCGCCCCAAGAAGGCGAATGGCTAACAATTCAAAGTGATCATGCGCGCTTAGCGAATGCAGCAAAAATTATTAGTGGTTGCCAAGCGGTAATTGACGGGCTAAGTGAAGTTGAAAATTCAGTAGCTTCGGTCTTATCTAAATCAAGTGTGGAGATCCAAGCCTTAAGCACTCACGATAGCAAGCTCGCTGAAATTGGGACGACTCTTGAAGCAGCCCAAATACAGATCGATGAAGCCGTCCATAGTTTGACACGGTATCTCCAAAAAATTGAGCTTGATCCAGAGCGACTTGAAGAAACTGAGGCACGCATGCAAGCGCTGCATGGCGCAGCACGTAAATTTAAAGTGCTCACAGAGCAATTACCCCAGCTCTTAATTGAAACAGAGGATGGTTTAGCAACCCTTGCTGCGGCACAAAATATTGACTTACTTAAAAAACAAGTTGCCACAGCCAAAGCTGATTTTATGAAATTAGCCCAACAACTATCACAACAGCGCTTAAGTATGGCCAAGCAACTGGGCCAAGAGGTTACTGCTGCCATGCAAGGTTTATCAATGGCTGGAGGGCAACTCCAAATTAGTTTGCTACCACTTGCTGAAGGCAATGCAGGCGGCTTAGAGCAAATTGAATTTTTGGTTGCCGCCCACCCAGGAGCTACTCCGCGACCACTCGCAAAGGTTGCTTCAGGCGGAGAATTAGCACGCATAAGTCTTGCCATTAGCGTTATTACCAGTCAAGCTGCTTTTACTCCCACCTTAATTTTTGATGAGGTCGATGCAGGTATTGGTGGCGCGGTTGCTGAAACCGTGGGACGCCTATTACGTCAACTAGGCGAGTCGCATCAAATTCTTTGCGTCACCCATTTGCCTCAAGTGGCAGCTCAGGGCAATCAGCACCTCAAGGTAAGTAAAGCAGTGAGCAAAACCCCTGACCAGGAAAAAACCCTTTCGCATGTTAGCCCGTTAAACCGAACTGAACGGGTCGAAGAAATTGCCCGAATGCTCGGCGGGTCAACCCTCACCGAAACTACTCGGCGCCACGCACGCGAACTCCTGGAGCAGCATTAGGCTGCAATATTATTTGCCACAAAGTCATCACCTGTATGCGTGCCTTAGCAAACTCAGGATGATCTTGCAAATTAAGGCGCGATTTATCATCCCCATCTAAACGTAAACGATGTTGTTTAGCCCTAAATAAGCGATAGGCATTGCCCACTGCAATTGCAGCGGAGTGATCAATCAATGCGCAATCGGCGGCAATACTAAGCAAAGCAATATTCCCTAAATTTCCACTTAATTGTGGGTAACGATAGGCAAAAGCCAAAACTAAATATTGCACAATAAACTCAATATCAACCATGCCTCCAGCATCATGCTTTAAATCAAAGTTACTTGATCCATTCGGGTGGCCTTCATGCACCTTAAGCCGCATCGCTAAAATTTCGTTCCGCAATGCCGCGGGATCGCGAACCTGCCCCAACACCTCGGTGCGAATCAGATCAAATTCGTTCCCAAGGTGACTTTGCCCTGCTGCAAAACGGGCTCGTGTTAAGGCTTGGTGTTCCCATACCCAAGCGACATTTTTTCCTTCTCTTAATTGATATTGCTTAAATGCAGCTAGACTCGTCACTAAAAATCCAGCTGCCCCATTGGGTCGCAAACGGGTATCAATTTCAAATAAGGTGCCTGCAGAAGTAAATGCGGTGAGCCAATTAATCATCCGCTTTGCAAAGAAGTTATAAATTTCTTGCGCCTTTAAATCATCTTCAGAAGCTGCGTAGATAAATACTAAATCTAAATCAGAAGCGTAGCCGAGTTCTTTACCACCTAATTTGCCATAGGCAATTACAGCAAATGGCGGTAGCTGCTTATTTGACAGCGAAAATTTCTGTACCACCCCCGCCCAAACGCGCTCGTATGTAACCTGCAAGATGATGTCGGCGAGCGCAGATAAACGATCGCTAATTTTTTCTACACCCAATGGCTCTTGGGTACCAATTCCTAAATCTGCCAGCAAAATTAAAAAGGTTTCGGTTTGGTGACAAACCCGCAATATATTCATGGCCTGCTCATCGGTATCACTTTCTTGCAAAGCATCGTCTAGGCGCAAATCAAGATTTGTCTTTACTTCCCGCCAGTATTCTTCGGGGGCATAAACTAATTTTTCCTCTGCACTTGAATCTAATAAATTATCGAGTAAGTGTGGATGGCGGGTAAGGTATTTCGCGCCCCACTCGGAAGTTTTCAGTAGGGCAAAAATATTATTTAAGGCTTGGGGGTATTCAGCCAAAATTGCTAAATAGGCCCCGCGCCGTGCAATTGCCTCTAATAAATCACAAAACCGCAAGAGAATGCGATCAGTCTCTTCTGGCTCAAGCGCCTCAGCCACTAATAAATCAACTGCTTTTTTTAAAAGGTTGACGAGGATTAAACGGCTTGATTCTGGCAAGGCTTTTTGTTTAGCGCTAGCTAGCCATAATTGCCAGCGCCGTAAGGCTTCGGGAAATTGGTGCGCATCGGGTTGCCAAGTGGGCGATAGGATATCGACATTAAGACGATCATTTTTATCAAGCGCAAAAGCCTTGTTAAAAAGCCGGGCTACATTATTTTGATGGTGCTCTAACTGAACCATAAAATCAGCGCTAGGCGTTGGGTTGTTTGCGACGCCGTCTGTGCTCGACATGGTTTCTGCTAGTCGCAGTCGAGTTGCTTGATCTTCTGGTAAAGAATGGGTTTGTTGATCTTCCCAAATTTGCAAACGATGTTCTAAGCGCCTTAAAAATTGATAGGCCTTAGCTAATTCATCAATTTCTGCTGGCGGCAATAAATTTTGCTGGGCAATTAAACTTAATACTTCTAAAGTCGGTCGAATCTGAAATCGAGGATCTGTACCGCCGCGCATTAATTGAAACATTTGCGCTAAAAATTCAATTTCACGAATACCGCCGCGCCCTAATTTAATATCTTGTATCTGATTAGTGCGGCCAGAACGACTGATGCTGCGACGCTCAGCTTCACGCTGAATTTGGGCGTGTAATTCGCGTAGGGCGGCGATTACGCCATAATCTAAATGGCGCCGGTAAATAAAGGGGCGCACAATTTGCGTTAATGACTTATTGCATCGCCCAAAGTCAATGGCAGAAGATGGTGGGTAGACTAAACGCCCTTTTATCCACGCATAGCGCTCCCACTCTCGACCTTGAACTGATAAGTATTCTTCGAGCATATCGAGACTACAGACTAATGGTCCTGAGTCCCCATTTGGCCGTAAACGCATATCTACTCTGAAAACAAAGCCATTAGCGTTTTGCTCGCTGAGTAATTTAATCACGCGCTTACCAGCCCGCTCAAACCATTCATGATTTGATAAGGCGCTAACCCCTCCCTGCGTATTGCCATCTTGTTCATATAAAAAAATTAAATCAATGTCAGAAGACACATTGAGTTCGTACCCGCCTAATTTACCCATTCCGACCACCATTAGTGGCAGTTCACAATTTAAGGTATCGCTCCAAGGCAAACCAAAACGGGTTTGTAGGTCTAAGCGAGCCCGCAACACCGCTATAGTAATTACTTGTTCCGCAAAAAAGCTAAGTGCAGTGGTGACCTCGGCTAAACCAGCCAGCTGATTCAGGTCACGAAAAGCAAGCCAAATCATAAAACGCTGTCTTGCTATGCGAATATTTGCCATGAACTCTGCTTCTACAATATTCGCATTATTTGCCGCCTCAATAGCCTCTGGTAAAAGCGCTAATATGCCAGCTTGATCCAACGGCAACGGCCCCCTGAGCGCTAACCATTCCAACCAATTTGGGTTAGCAATGAGCCAGCGATCAGAAAAAATTGAATGGCGCCTTAAAAACCTTAACTGGGACTGAAATAAGCTCATGACTCTATCTTAATCCGTGCTCTTCAAGGAGATCAGCAAAAGGCGGTAATGCTGACGGATAATAGAGCTCATGCTTGGTAAATTAGGATCTCAAAGCTTCAAACTCAAACGCTGGTGGTGGCGTTTATTTAGCCTCATGGCTGCCCTCGGTGTACTCTTTATTTTAGGGCATTTAACAATTCGTTTTTGGCTCTGGCCACAGGTTGAAACCTCTAAACCAGCGATTGAACGCTTCATTGGCGCTCGCTTGGGTGTCCAAGTCGAAATCGACCAACTCACTGTTGCTTGGACTGGAATAAGGCCATCATTTCAAATTCAAGGCTTACGTTTTATTCATCCCTCTAAAAAAAGAATGCAATCTGCTGCGCCACTGCTAGAAATTAAGCACATCGCTGGTGAATTAAGCTGGCTTACTTTGTATCATTTAAAGCCTTATTTCCAGCGGCTTGAGTTTGCTGATGCGCACATTCAGATGCGTCGCGATCAAAGTGGCAACATTACCATAGCCGGCATTGATTTAAAAAGTAGTCCTAAT
The DNA here is from genome assembly GCA_903944725.1 of uncultured beta proteobacterium. Taxonomy (GTDB): domain Bacteria; phylum Pseudomonadota; class Gammaproteobacteria; order Burkholderiales; family Burkholderiaceae; genus Polynucleobacter; species Polynucleobacter hahnii. Next base: position 30,419 of record CAJASX010000084.1, on the reverse strand, counting down.
GATTTTTCAGCTAGCAATTGGTTGTTAGATCAAGATCAATTCATGATTAATAATGCACAACTTAACTGGCAAGATCTTGCCCGAAATCCTGAGCCCATAGTAATTCAACTAGATCGCTTGGTGCTCACCAATGGAATCCGCCGTCATCATGGTGAATTAAGTTTACAAAGTCCTTGGCATAAACAGCCCTTGCAATTGCAAACCAATTTCACCCACCATCTGGCCAGTGAAGCGGGTAACTGGCGTAATTGGGATGGTGAATTTTCTTGGGTTTTAAATGATTTAAATTTGACCCAACTCTCCCGAGACTTTAAATTGCCAATTTACTCGGTGGCTGGCTTATTAGACTCAAGCGGTAAATTAGTGCTTGATAGCGGCAAGCCAAAAAGCAGTGCCATGCAGTTCAATGGTGATCAAATTCAACTTCAGCCTACTAAAGAGAAAGATGGGCTGGGGTTTGGTCACATTGAGCTTAACTTAACCCAAACTAGCGCTGGCAAAATATTTTTGCTGACCACTCAAAATTTAGCTTGGCGCGATCTGCAAAGCGCTCCAAATAGTGCCTTAAAAAAGATTGGGCCTATGACCTTTAAATGGCGAGCCCCTAAAAAAAATTCTGAGTTAGAAGAATTTGGTTTCTCGGCTCCTTCCATTCAGATTGCAGACCTCACACTATTTGCCAAAAATTTACCCTTACCGAAAAAACTAAATCAGCTACTTAAAAATACACGGGCGAGCGGCGAGCTACAAAATATTGACTTAAGTTGGGCAGAAACTAAATCGCCTCTGCCTTTACCATCGACTTGGCTTGGCGAAGCTCAGCATGATTTAAAACTTAGTGTCAAATTGGTCGATTTAAGTTTTAATACTCCTTTTAAATCCATTCCATCAGTTGCCCATTTAACGGGTACATTGTTGACAACGCAAAAAGCAGGCTCCCTAACCTTTGATTCGCAACAGTTAGCAGTACAAATTAATGATTTTTTGAGCGACCCTAAACTCGAGTTTGACCAAGCTAGCGGCATTCTGGAATGGAAAAAAACTAAAACTAATTGGGAAATTAGCGGTAAAAAAGTGCAATTAGATAATAAAGATTTAAGTAGCAATTTCTCAGCCGCCTATCTTTTAAATGGTCCGAAAGAAGCTGATTTCCTTACTTTAGATATTAATTTCGCGCGCGCCGCCATGCCGCAAATTCATCGCTACCTGCCAATTGCAATGCATGCAGAAACCAAAGCTTTTCTTGCTAAAGCTTTTAGTACTGGTGAAGTCAAAAATGGCATACTTCATATTAAAGGAAATCCAACTGAAATACCATATGCCAAACCTCAAACGGGTGAGTTTTCAGCAAATTTACCCATCGTTAATGCCGCACTTATTCCTGACCCGCTCTTGCCAAGCAATGAAGGTAAATGGCCGAGCTTTAGCGCGGTCAATGGCCTAGTAACAATTCAGCAAAGTAAGCTTGATATTGCGATTGAGCAAGCAAAATATAAAGCGGTGACTCTGCAAAAATTTACAGCTAGTATTGGCAATATGAGTGCGGCGAAGCCAATGCTACAAATTAAAGGTGAGGCTCAGGGTGACCTTGCGCAAATGTTTGAATATCTACAACCAACCCCTGTTTTAATCGATCATGATCAGTTAAGTAAAAATCTGAAGGTATCTGGGCCAGCGGTGCTAAAGCTCGATTTACAAATTCCATTTGCAACAGACGATGCGACCTTAATTGATGCTGAGCTAATTCTTAATCAGAATCGTTCCCAATGGGACAATTTTCCGCCTCTAGAAAATATTCGCGGCACCCTGCGTTGGCGTGATGAAAAAGCGGAGTTTGAAGATGTGTATGCTAATTTTGTTGGTGGTACGGTAAAAATCATAAGCTCGGTTGATAAGGCTAACAAAAAATTATTTACGCTAAGTGGTAATGCTAATAGTGGGGCAATAAAAACCTACTTGACAACTAATAACCTCACTACAAATCCATTTTTAAATGCACTTAGCGGGAAATTTAATTACACGGGCACGATAGCTGCCACTAAATTAGCGACCGACTTTAATCTTAATCTCGATTTACAAAATTTAGGTTTTTCAGTGCCTGCTCCATTTAAAAAGGAAATTGGAACAACTATGCAAGCGGTGATTAACGTACATAGTACGTCTAACTCTAAAACGAAGCCGCATATAGTCGATTGGTCAGGGCGTATTGGCGATTTAATTTCAGCGCAGGGCTCATTAACTGATGGCGAGCCCTCACGGCAAAGTATTGGCGTGGGGGTATTGGCACCTAAGCCCACAAACGGTATAAATATAGACTTGCAATTGTCCGAATTAGATGTCGATAGCTGGCAAACATTTTTGAATAACACAGCTGGTAATGAGATGGCGAATTCGAATGCACTCGGCCTAAAGGATGCCGCTATTGGTCAGATCAATGCCCAAATTAAAAATTTCATTTTCTTAAATCGCACTTGGCCTGAGCTCAACATTACTGCTGGCGCTAAAAATAATAACTTAATAACACGGATTGATTCCCCTGCGCTTGCGGGTCAAGTTGATCTCCAGCTTAATTCGGCATCAGGAAAACCCAATAGGGTTAGCGGCAAACTGAACTACCTGCATGTTCCACCAGAGAATGCCGCTACTCTCCCAGTCAATTCTGCAATAAATGTTACAAACCAAGCGCTAATGCCTGTCTCAAACCAAAAAAAAATTCGCTTATTGCCTGATATTGATCTTACTATTGATGATTTTACTTGGGCAAAAGGGCAACTCGGTGTAGCTACTCTAAAAGCAAGCAATCAAGGCGACCGCTTTCAAATTGACTCATTTATCGTTAGTAATCCCGAAGCTAAAGTCAAAATTAACGGCAAGTGGTTTGATGTTGCCCAGGAGGGGAATGAGCACACCTCGCTTGATGTTGAAGCTGACATTAGCAATTTAGGTGTGATCATTTCGCGCTGGGGTAATCCTAATCAAATTGAAGGTGGTATGGGAAAACTTGCCGCCAAACTTGACTGGCAAGGCTCGCCCTTTAAGCCCCAATGGAGTTCAATTGCCGGTCAACTTGACATTGATTTGAGCAATGGACGCTTATTAGAAGTCGATACTGGTGCAGTGCAATTACTGAATGTCTTGAGCTTACAAAGCTTATTGAAATTTGCCAGCTTTAATGAAGTCCGTACGGTTCGCAACCTTACGGACAAGGGCACTGCATTTAATCGTATTACGAGTACGTTTAATATTCGCAATGGGGTTGCGCGCACAAATCAATTTAATATGGAATTAAATCAGGCTCGTTTATTAATGTCAGGCTTAATCAGTATTCCCAATCAAACCCAAGATTTGCGCGTAACCATTTTCCCCACTCTTGATGCTACATCTGGAGCTTTAGCACTCTTTGCCATTAATCCCATAGTAGGCTTAGGCGCGTTAGTAGGGCAATACCTGCTCACTAATCAAATTAACAAAGCCATGCAATCTGACTACCTGATTCAAGGTTCTTGGAAAACCCCACAGATTATTCCGCTAAATCAACAAGGCCAGCCACTTGACCCAAGTGTGATGGACTCAATTCGAAAGCGCAATTTACTCCGCGAGCAGCAAGAGCCAACTGCAGTGCCATTACCGCGCGTAAGTACTTCAGCACAATAAAACCCCCATAGAACTTGCTATGAATACTCCTATCGATCCTCAGCCATTTCGACTTGCTGCAGTGCAGATGATCTCAACGCCAGATGTAAATGAAAACCTGAGGGTTGCTAGTCGTCTTATTCAACAGGCTGCTCAAGGTGGAGCCCAGTTGGTTTTATTGCCAGAGTACTTTTGTTTAATGGGCATAAAAGATCTTGATAAAATTACCATTCGAGAAAAATTTGGTACAGGCTTAATACAAGACCAACTTGCCCAATTAGCTCAAGAGCTACAAATTTATATTGTTGCAGGCACCATTCCACTAGAAACAGAGCATGCAGCTAAAGTGCATAACAGCACTTTAGTCTTTGATCCTCGGGGTAAAAATATTGCCCGCTACGACAAAATTCATTTATTTAGCTTTCAAACTGCCGATGAACATTACGATGAAGCAAATACCCTTGTCGCCGGCCTTACTCCTAGCCTACTGCAAATTAATGTCAATGGTGTGGTGTGGAAGATGGGCTTAAGTATTTGTTACGACTTACGCTTTCCAGAGTTGTACCGTGCACTTGGTGAAGTCGATTGTCATCTTGTGCCGGCCGCCTTCACTTACACCACCGGCAAAGACCATTGGGAAATTTTGTTACGTGCGCGCGCGATTGAAAACCAATGTTATGTATTAGCTTCTGCTCAGGGCGGCACCCATTTAAATCGACGCCGTACTTGGGGGAACTCGATGTTCATTGATCCCTGGGGTGATATTGAGCAATGCCTAGCTGAAGGAGAAGGGATTATTTTTGGCGCCCTCAGCAAAGATAAATTAAACGCAGTACGCTCTAAGCTTCCCGCCCTTTTGCACCGCAAGCTGTAATTTTAGAAAGTTGCCTCTATTTTGAATACCCCAGTCACTAGGCCTGTAGCCGCCGCTGAACTACTTAGTATTGCTAAATCGATTCTGCTAGAGCCTAGCGGACTAACTGAAGCCGATTTGCAGCATACTTTTGGGGAACTATTTTCCCATCAATTAGATGATGCTGATTTATATTTTCAACGAACCCATAACGAAAGCTGGAGTCTTGAAGAGGGTATCGTTAAGTCGGGAAGCTTTAGCATTGATCAAGGTGTAGGCGTACGAGCAATTCATGGCGATAAAACGGCCTTTGCCTATTCAGATGAAATTAACTTGGCGGCTTTAAGCAAATCGGCTAAAGCAACGCGTGTCATTGGCCCACAAGGGGGTGCGCATGCGCTCACTAAAACTCATGGTCATTCGGTCTTACTGCCCCTTTATGCCAATCTCAACCCCCTTGACTCACTACTGCCACAAGAAAAAATTGCTTTACTCGAAAGTATTGAACGCCAAGCTAAAGCCCGTGATCCGCGCATTATTCAAGTGATGGCTAGCTTAGCCGGAGAATTTGATGTGATATTAGTGGCCCGCGCAAATGGTTTGTTGGCAGCCGATATTCGTCCTTTAGTGCGGATTTCAATTCATGTCATTGCCGAACAAAATGGTCGTCGCGAATCAGGTTCTGCAGGGGGTGGAGCGCGCGATGGCTACAATTTTTTTAATGCTGCATTAATTAGTCAATGGGTCAAAGATGCGGTTGATAGCGCCTTAATTAATTTGGAGGCGCGTCCCGTTGCTGCTGGCACCATGACGGTTGTGATGGGGCCGGGTTGGCCTGGCGTGCTCTTGCATGAAGCGGTAGGTCATGGTCTTGAGGGCGACTTTAATCGTAAAGGCTCTTCTGCTTTTGCTGGCCGTATCGGCCAGCGAGTGGCAGCTAAAGGCGTTACGGTTGTAGATGACGGCACGCTTACTGGGCGCAGAGGTTCACTAACAATTGATGATGAAGGCACTCCCACTCAATGCACCACCCTAATTGAAGATGGTATTTTGCGTGGGTATATTCAAGACAGTCTAAACGCGCGCTTAATGAAGATGGCGCCAACTGGCAATGGTCGCCGCGAAAGTTTCGCCTCACTTCCAATGCCGCGCATGACTAACACCTATATGCTTGCTGGCACTGAAGATCCCCAAGAAATTATTGGCAGTATTAAGCGGGGTTTGTACGCAGTCAATTTTGGTGGCGGTCAAGTCGACATCACTAGTGGAAAATTTGTTTTTTCAGCCTCAGAAGCTTACTGGGTAGAAAACGGCAAAATTCAATATCCCGTGAAAGGTGCCACCATTATTGGTAATGGCCCAGAGTCACTGAAGCAAGTAAGCATGATTGGTAATGATTTAAAGCTTGATAGCGGCGTCGGGGTTTGCGGCAAGGAAGGCCAGAGCGTACCAGTAGGTGTTGGTCAGCCTACTTTACGCATAGATGGTATGACAGTTGGCGGGACTGCCTGATGGGCTTAAAATAAGCAAATGAGCTCAAGAAACTTAAATCCCCAAGAAAATTGGTACACCAGTGTTGATAAAACCTCAGCAACCGACGACCAACGCATAGCTGATATTTCTGTTCTGCCTCCCCCAGAACACTTAATTCGTTTTTTTCCCATTGCTGGCACGCCAATCGAAAAACTCATTAGCCAAACGCGTCTCAATATTCGCAATTGCATTCATGGCAAAGATGATCGTTTATTAGTTGTGATCGGGCCGTGCTCAATTCATGATCCAAGAGCTGCGCTTGAATACTGTCATCGCTTACTTAAAGAGCGCGCACGTTTTGCTGGCGAACTAGAAATTGTGATGCGAGTATATTTTGAAAAACCTCGTACGACAGTCGGTTGGAAGGGCTTAATTAACGACCCCTATCTTGATGAAAGCTTTCGCATTGAAGAGGGTTTACGTATAGCACGCCAAGTACTGATGGAAATTAACCGCTTGGGTATGCCTGCTGGTAGTGAGTTTTTGGATGTAATTTCACCCCAGTACATTGCTGATCTTATTTCATGGGGCGCGATTGGTGCTCGTACCACTGAAAGTCAAGTGCACCGTGAATTAGCTTCGGGTTTATCTGCACCTATTGGGTTTAAAAATGGTACCGATGGCAATATTAAAATTGCGACCGACGCCATACAAGCAGCTCGACGCCCTCACCACTTTCTCTCGGTGCATAAAAATGGTCAAGTGGCGGTAGTGCAAACCAACGGCAATAAAGATTGTCATGTAATTTTGCGCGGCGGCAAAGAACCTAATTATGAAGCTCAGCATGTTACTGAAGCTTGTGCCGAGCTAGCTGCTGCAAAATTACCAACGAGCTTAATGATCGACTTATCACATGCTAATTCAAGCAAACAACACGAGCGGCAAATTGTAGTAGCAGAAAATATTGCTCAACAAATTGAAGCGGGTTCACGTAACATTTTTGGTGTAATGATTGAAAGCCATTTATTGGGTGGCGCACAGAAATTTACCCCAGGTAAAGATGACCCTAGCCAACTTCAGTACGGCAAAAGTATTACCGATGCCTGTATTGATTGGGATAGTTCAGTGCAAGTACTCGAACGTTTAGCCCAAGCGGTTAAAAAACGGCGGCGCTAAAAAAATTGTTACGCAAATTAGTGCTGTAACAATTGGGATGACGATCAGCTCGTGGTGTTTTGATTTTTCCATAAAATATCTTCGCCACCTGCTGCGCGATTTAAAACCCGCGCTAAAACAAACAGTAGGTCGGAAAGTCGATTGACATATTGACGTGGTGCGTCATGTATTGGCTCATCCCAACCTAACTTCACAATCGAACGCTCTGCTCGCCGACAAACTGTGCGACAAACATGCGCTTGCGCAGCTGCCCGTGTGCCTCCAGGCAAAATAAATTCAGTTAGCGGTGGTAAGCTAGCGTTGTAGTGTTTTAACCAACTATCGAGTTGCTCAACCTGCTCTGCCTTTAATAAGGTGTAATTGGGAATGCATAATTCCCCTCCCAAATCGAATAAATCATGCTGTATTCTTAAAAATAAAGCGAGCATTTCCGTGGCGATTGCTGGGGGTAGTTCCTCAGTCATAAGGACGCCAATTTCTGAGTTCAATTCATCGACGTCGCCCATTGCACAAATTCGATTGTGGTCTTTATCGACTCGGCTGCCGTCACCTAAACCAGTGGTGCCCGCATCGCCAGTGCGGGTTGTTATTTTTGAAAGTCGATTACCCATACCTGATTATAAGTAAATGGCTAAAATAGTCTGATGAATGCTATTAATCCACTTGCTGAAGAACTTGCGATTACCATGCGCCAAGCAGAGCTAGTGGCCGCCCTCAAGCCCATCCTGGCTGAAGATCAACTACTCTGGCTACCCGAAGATACTATTCCCTATGAATGCGATGGCTTGGCAGCCTATCGCCGGATGCCTTTAGCAGTGGCTTTGCCTCAAACTGAAGCTCAGGTCATTGCCATTCTCAAGGTCTGTCATCAACTGCAGGTGCCAATCGTGCCCCGTGGTTCTGGCACCGGACTATCGGGAGGCGCCATGCCGATTGCCCAAGGTTTGGTACTTTCTCTGAGTAAATTAAAAAAAATACTTGCAATCGATCCTTTCTCTCGTACTGCTACAGTTCAGCCTGGCGTGCGTAATTTAGCAATTTCTGAAGCAGTAGCTCATCTCGACTTGTATTACGCGCCCGACCCCTCTTCACAAATTGCCTGTTCAATCGGTGGAAATGTTAGCGAAAACTCGGGCGGAGTACATTGCCTGAAATACGGCCTGACATTGCAAAATATTTTACGCGTGCGGGTTGTTTTAATGAATGGTGAGGTGGTTGAATTTGGTGGTTTAGCCCCCGATGCCCCTGGACTCGATTTATTAGCGGTCTTTATTGGCAGTGAGGGCATGCTCGGCATTGTGACTGAAGTCACTGTAAAACTGGTACCCAAACCTAAGCTCGCCAGAGTAATTATGGCTAGCTTTGCCGATATTGAAAAAGGGGGTAATGCAGTAGCCGCCATTATTGCTGCAGGCATTATTCCAGCTGGTCTAGAAATGATGGACAAAGCTACCACTCGTGCGGTTGAAGAATTTGTTCATGCAGGCTATGACCTTAATGCTGAAACTATTTTGCTGTGTGAATCTGACGGCACTCCTGAAGAAGTCAGTGAAGAAATTGCGCGCATGGTTGCAGTTTTAGAGGTTGCTGGAGCCAGCCGCATACAGGTTTCAGAAAATGAAACTGAACGGCTGCGCTTTTGGAGTGGTAGAAAAAATGCCTTCCCAGCTGCCGGCCGAATTGCTGCCGATTACTACTGTATGGATGGCACTATTCCGCGCCGCCATATTGCTACGCTATTACGCCGCATCAAAGCAATGGAAGTGAAATACCGCTTAGGCTGCTTAAATGTATTTCATGCGGGCGATGGCAATATGCACCCGCTGATTTTGTTTAATGGCGCTGATGTAGATGAATGGCATCGCGCCGAAGAATTTGGTACTGATATTTTAGAGGCTTGCGTTGAGCTAGGCGGAACCATCACCGGTGAGCATGGGGTTGGCATTGAAAAAATTAATTCAATGTGCGTGCAATTTGGTGAAGCTGAGCGCGAGATGTTTTGGGGTGTTAAAGCTGCCTTTGATCCCGAGCTGTTATTAAATCCTGATAAAGGAATCCCTACGCTAAATCGTTGCGCTGAATATGGACGCATGCGTATTAGCGGTGGAATGCTGCCCCACCCCGAGCTGGAGCGCTTTTAATGTCAGCTGCAGTTGCAGACAGTAGTCTTATGCAAAATAGCGTCAACGCATTTCGTGAGCAAATACTTGCCGCCAAAAAAAATCAAACGCCTCTTTCTATTGAGGGTGGCGCGACTAAAAACTGGTATGGTAATCCGAACAGTTTTTCCAAACTTAGCACGACAACTTATCAGGGAATTCTGGATTATCAACCTGAAGAATTAGTGATTACCGCCTGTGCTGGTACTCCTTTGCAAGAAATTGAAATGGCTTTAACGCAACGTAATCAGGTTTTAGCTTTTGAACCACCGCACTTTGGTGACAAAGCTACCTTCGGCGGTGCAATAGCTGCCGGCCTAGCCGGACCCGCGCGGATTAGCAGTGGTAATTTAAGGGATTTTGTACTCGGCGTTCGCTTAATGGATGGGCGTGGTAACGACCTTAGCTTTGGCGGCAAAGTGATGAAAAATGTTGCCGGCTATGATGTTTCCCGTCTACTACCCGGCTCTCTTGGTACCTTGGCTTTATTACTCGAAGCCTCGGTAAAGGTATTGCCAAAGCCGGCTGCCAGCCTGACTTTAAGGGCTATGCTTTCGCAAGCGCAAGCACTTAAGCTACTAAATGAGTGGGCCGGACAGCCACTACCACTTTCAGCGAGCGCCTGGATTAGTGCTAGTAATGACCAGCATGAGGGTGAGTTAAGTATTCGTTTAGCGGGGGCCCATGCCGCTGTTAGTTCTGCAAGCGCCATGATCACCTCTGCAATTGGCGCCAGCGATGTTTCCCCAGCTATTGCAGCGCAATTTTGGCAAGACCTGCGTGAACAAGATTTACCAGGTTTGCAAATAGCAAATCCAGAGCAAGCGCTCTATCGCTTAGCCCTACCTGCTGCTTGTCCTCCTTTACAGTTTCCAGAAAGTAAGCAGAATTCGCTAGTCCTCGAATGGCATGGTCAAGAACGTTGGTGGCGAGGCCCGAGTGATCCAGCCTGTTTCGAGTTGCTTAAAAAATTAGCTTTGACACGGGGTGGACATGCAACCCAATTTAAGGTCGGTAACGCCTCTATCGCAAATACACAACGCTTTACCCTATTAAACGAAAACCCACTAACTGTTGGCCTAGCAACAGTTCAACAACGCCTAAGACAAGCCTTCGACCCAGCGGGCATTTTTGCCACTGGTCGCATGGCTTAAGACCTGCTACATGTATACCGAATTAGCTCCTCATTTAGCAAATACAACTGCGGGTATTGAGGCGGCCAAGCTTTTAGCCCAATGTGTTCATTGTGGATTTTGTGGCGCCACTTGTCCAACTTATCAACTATTAGGTGATGAATTAGATAGTCCTCGTGGGCGAATTTATCTCATTAAACAAATGGCTGAGGGCAGTACACCAACCGAAAAAACCCGTTTGCATTTAGATCGATGTCTTACTTGTCGCAGTTGTGAAACGACCTGCCCAAGTGGCGTGCAATACGGTAATTTATTGGATATCGGTCGCCAATGGGCAGAAAGTGAAACCCCGCCGCGGCCACTTAAAGAGCGGCTTACCCGCTGGTTATTACGCGAGGTATTGACACGTCCCTGGCTCTTTAATTCGGCAATCAATTTAGGGCGAATTTTCCGCCCACTGATGCCCTTAGAACTAAAAAGAAAAATTCCTGCCCTCAAAAGTCCACTTGATCAGCCTGGTGCATCTCAGCAAATTGATCCTCATGCTCGTCCCATAACCCAACCACTTCGTCATGCGCGCACCATGCTGATCTTAGAGGGCTGTGTGCAACCAGCAATGTTGCCTAATATTAATTCCGCAACTGCACGGGTACTCGATGCCGTTGGCGTTAACTTACTGAGTGCTGCCAAAGCAGGATGTTGCGGAGCGTTGCGCCATCACCTCAATCATCAAGCAGGTGGCTTAGCAGATGCGCGCCGCAATATTGATGCTTGGTGGCCCTATGTAATGGGCCATGAACCCAGCCTCAATGGCAAGCCTATCGATGCCATTGTGATGACCGCATCTGGGTGTGGCGCCATGGTTAGCGACTATGGTCACTTGTTACGCGGCGATCCCCAGTATGCCGATAAAGCTAAAACTATTTCTAAATTATGCAAAGATCTCTCTGAAATTTTGCCGGCTTTTGCTCCGCAATTAGAAGTCTTGCTAGGTAGCGATAAAAAGCCTGGGGTGGTCTACCATCCGCCTTGCACCCTTCAGCATGGTCAGCAAATTCGCCTCAATATCGAGCGCTTGTTATCTAGTCTGGGTGTACAAGTCGCTTTGTGCGCAGATAGCCACTTATGTTGCGGCTCAGCAGGCACCTATTCCATTTTACAACCCGAATTATCAGCACAATTACGTCAGCAAAAATTAGCCAATCTCAATACGGCTTGCGCAGAAAGCGGGGCAAAAGTCATTGTTTCGGCTAATGTCGGTTGCATTACCCATTTACAGCAAGAATCAAATCCCGTTGTTCATTGGGTTGAAATTTTAGATCAACTGATTCAGGCTAAAAATCTTCCCCGTCAATGAGCTCGATTGCGCAGCGGCTTGAGCTTATTCATCAGCGCATCAAAGCAGCTGCTGAAATAGCAGGTCGCTTACCAAGCGATATCCGCTTACTAGCCGTCAGTAAGACTGTACCTGCAGCCCTTATCCGTAAGGCTTATGCTGCTGGGCAACACGCTTTTGGAGAAAATTATGCACAAGAGGCGAGCGATAAAATAATCGCACTTGCCGACCTTAGACCAAATTTAGAATGGCATTTTATTGGCCCCCTACAGAGTAATAAAACGAAAGAGGTGGCAAGCTTGTTTGACTGGGTGCACAGCATTGACCGCCCAAAGATTGCGCAGCGGCTTTCAGCACAAAGATTAAATGAACCCCAATTGCAGCCTCTACAGGTCTGTGTTCAAGTCAATCTTAGCGGCGAAACCACTAAAGGCGGTGTAGCGCCCCATGAAGTTGAAGAACTCTGTGACCTGGTAGCTCAACTGCCAGCCATTTGCCTACGCGGCCTCATGACAATTCCAGCTCCTAGCGCAAATCGAGTGACACAGGCTAGCGCTTGCGCTCAATTAAGGCAATGCTTTACCAAGATAGCGGCTGCGCGCCTTGGACGTCTTGGTTATGACTATTTTGATACCCTTTCGATGGGCATGTCAGATGATCTAGAAGCCGCTATCGCAGAAGGGAGCACCCTCGTGCGCATTGGCACTGCCATTTTTGGCCAGCGCAATTAGCGCTAGAATAAAAGCTTGATGACAAATTCTGCTAAACCACTGCACCCTAATATGCGTATCACTTTTATTGGTGGCGGTAATATGGGGCGCGCACTTATTAGTGGCCTGCTTCAGCATGGTTTTCTATCCCAGCAAATTCAAGTCGTTGATGCGTATGCACCAACGCGTGAAAAACTCCACGCAGATTTTCAGCTCACCACACTCGAGAGCGCCACAGATGTTTTACTCGAAGCTAATGTAGAGCATATTCTGGTGTTAGCAGTTAAGCCTCAGGATTTCAAAACGGCTGCCCTAAGCTTACGGCCTATCTTAAAAAAGAATGGTTCTACTTTAGTTCTCAGTATTGCTGCCGGCATTCGTTTAGCCGATATGTCGCGCTGGTTAGATCATGCCTTGTGTGTGCGTGCAATGCCCAATACTCCAGCCTTAATTGGCCAAGGTATTACGGCGCTATTTTCTACTACTGCAGTCGATCAGGCTGGGCGCGAAAGGATTGAACTCATTTGCAATGCCGTTGGCCAAAGCCTCTGGCTTAGTGAAGAAGCCCTAATGGATGCTGTAACGGCTTTATCCGGAAGTGGGCCAGCCTACGTCTTCGCATTTCTCGAAGCCCTCCAGGCTGGCGGAGAAAAACTCGGCTTAAGCAGCGCAATTGCCCGTCAATTGGCTTATGCCACTCTGTCTGGCGCTACTGCCTTAGCACAACAGTCAAGTGACTCCCCTGCTACTCTGCGTGCTAAGGTTACTTCTAAAGGCGGTACTACCGCAGCCGCACTAGCAGTTTTAGAAAATCAACAATGGCAAGCTATTTTAGAAAAGGCGCTAGAAGCGGCCGCTAAAAGAGGTAAAGAATTGGGCGATGAATTAAGCCAATAAGCCGGCAACAATTCCTAAAAATAAACAGGCACCCAGCCAATTATTGTGCCGAAAGGCTGCAAAACAATTATTTCGTTCGCGGCTTGAAACTAAGCGTAATTCATAGATCGCGCAAGCTAATGCAGCTAGCCAACCCAGATAAAAATAGGTACTTAATTGCACTAAATACGCAACCCAAAGTTGGGTTATTAGTAAGACAGCATAACTAAAGCCGATGGCTTTTACTTCAAAACTGCCAAAGGTAATGGCTGAAGTACGAAGACCTAAACGTAAATCATCCTCACGATCAACCATCGCATAAGCAGTGTCGTAAGCAATCGCCCAAAAAATATTGCCGAGCAATAAAATCCAAGCTGTAAGGGGGACTTGATTCTGGACGGCTGCATATGCCATGGGAATGCCAAAGCCAAAAGCGATGCCAAGGACCGCCTGCGGTATCGCAAAAAAACGTTTCGTAAAGGGATAAACGATGGCGATTAATAAAGCAAATACAGATAACAATTTAGTCAGCAGATTCAAAGGCTGAATTAATACAAAAGCGGCTAAGGCTAAGCCTGCAGCCAACAATAAGGCCTCGCTTGTGCTCACTTTTCCGCTGGTTAAAGGACGTTCGCGCGTGCGCTCGACATGGCGATCAAAATCGCGATCGGCAAAATCATTAACCGCACAACCTGCGCTACGCATGAGTACAGTACCCAATACAAAAATAAACAGTAAATCGGGTTTGGGCCAGCCACCGCTGGCTAAAAAGAGCGCCCATAAAGTTGGCCATAAAAGCAAAAGAATACCAACCGGCTTATCCAAGCGTATCAGTTGAATGTAGGCTTGCAAGCGGGACAAAATTAGATTGCCTTTACTCCGGGTAATTGACAAGCTTGAATAGTTTGCGCCAAGATCTTCATGAGCGCGACCCGCGGATAGCTTTTGCGCCACACCAAACTCACTCGCCTAGTGGGAATAGGTGCAACAAACGGCAAATATCGAATCAGTCCTTCTTTTGTATGTGGATCGGGTACGGAAGTGCGTGGTAAGACGGTTATACCAATGCCGCCAGCGACCATTTGCCGAATTGTCTCAAGAGACGAGCCCTCAAAATTACGCTGCTCGCCATCTATTGAGTTACCCCCGAAACGATTCAATTCAGGGCAAACGCCAAGCACATGATCGCGAAAACAATGCCCCGCTCCTAAGAGTAGGGTATTTTGTTCTTTTAATTCTTCATGACCTATCTCAGTTAACTGCTCCCAAGCATGGCCTTTGGGAATCGCCACTAAAAATGGTTCGTCATAGAGATCAATGCTGTCTAAGCCTACATCGGGAAAAGGATCGGCCAATACTGCACAATCTAAATTACCTTGACGTAACATTTCTAATAAGCGCACAGTAAAATTTTCTTCAAGAAATAAGGGTGCGTGTGGCAAAGTTTCCCGCGCGACACGGACTAAGCTAGGCAATAAATAAGGGCCAATGGTATAAATCGCGCCCAAGCGAACTGGTCCCGCTAGAGGATCTTGTCCGTGTTTAGCTAAGTGTTTTAAGGCATTCGCTTCCTCTAAAACGCGTTGGGCTTGTTGCACAATGAGTGCCCCAGTGGTGGTCAGCGCTACTTCAGCACTAGTGCGTTCAAAAATTTGTGAGCCTAATTCTTCTTCTAATTTTTTAATTGCTACCGACAGCGTTGGTTGCGAAACATGGCAAGCCTCAGCTGCTCGGCCGAAATGCCGCTCACGGGCCACAGCAACGATATAACGTAGTTCAGTTAAGGTCATGGGTTAATTATCAAGCTTTTAGAAATTCAGTGCGGGAACCAAGCCAACGCAGTAATTGCTGGTCAACCATGTGGGCATGCTCGTGCAAAATACGGTTCGCTGCAAGCTGGGCTAATTCTACCAACCAAGCATCGCGCTGTAAATCGACATAACGTAACATGCCATCACCTGATTGTTTGGCTCCCAATAGCTCGCCGGGCCCACGCAAAGATAAATCGCGTTCTGCAATTTCAAAGCCATCGGCTACTTCGCGCAACGTTTGTAAACGCTCCTTAGCGGCCAGCGAAAGAGGCTCGGCATACATTAATAGACAAACTGAATCTGTTGATCCACGTCCTACCCGCCCGCGCAGTTGATGAATTTGGGCATAGCCGAAACGCTCGGCATGTTCAATTACCATCAACGCAGCATTAGGCACATCAACACCTACTTCAATCACCGTCGTCGCAACTAACAACTGAATTTTATTGGCCTTAAAGGCTGCCATCACCGCTGCCTTCTCCGCGCTCTTTAGGCGACCATGCACGAGACCGACTTTAAATTGCGGTAAAGCGTGATTTAACTGGGCATAACTTTCTTCCGCAGTTTGTAGTTGCAGTACTTCTGATTCTTCAATTAGTGGACATACCCAATAGGCTTGCTGCCCTTTTTGCAGCCAGTCCTGTAAGCCAGCGATGACCTCGGAGCGACGACTCGATTTTATCAACTTAGTAGTAATAGGCTTTCTTCCAGGGGGTAATTCATCGATAACCGAAACATCTAAATCGGCGTAATACGTCATCGCTAAGGTTCGGGGGATAGGTGTTGCCGACATCATCAACTGATGACAATAGACGGTCTCAGAACCAACCCGCTGCTGAATTTCAAGCCGCTGCCGTACACCAAAACGGTGTTGTTCATCAATCACTGCTAACCCCAAGTTGGCAAAATGTACCGCCTCTTGAATTAAAGCGTGAGTCCCAATAATCAATTGGGCTGTACCGCCCTCAATTTGCGCTTGGGCTAATTTTTTTTCTTTGGTTTTTAGGCTACCGGCTAGCCAAGCAATTTGAACGCCCAAGGGTTCAAACCATTCGCGCATTTTTAAATAATGCTGCTCAGCCAAAATTTCGGTCGGTGCCATTACTGTTGCCTGCAAACCCTGATCAATAGCGCGCGCTGCGGCTAAGGCAGCAACCACAGTTTTACCGCTGCCCACATCGCCTTGTAATAAGCGATTCATGGGAAAGGATTGTGCTAAATCGGTTTGAATTTCAGCCCAAACGCGCAGCTGTGCTTGAGTCAACTGGAAAGGTAAAACTGCGAGCAACTGTTGCTCTAGCGTTTTACCTTTCGTCTGCTTAGCTGCCAACTTAGGCTTTACCAACAATTGTGGCGCGCGCCGCTCGCGACGTGCAGCATGGGCGCGTTTTAAGGAAATTTGTTGCGCTAATAATTCTTCAAACTGAACACGGCGCCAAGCGGGATGAGTGCGCTCTAACAAGGCTTGTGTATCGGCATCTGCAGGTGGTTGATGCAAGTAATAAATGGCCTGATGAAGTGAATACCAATTCTCCCCAGGCAAAAACTCAGTCATGAATTGTGGTGGCAATAAATCTGCCAAGAAAGTTTGAGTGCTCGGGTGAAGCAAGGCTTGCCCTACCGCTTTGCGAATCACAGTTTGACTTACGCCTGCTGAGGTAGGATAGACTGGGGTTAAACTTTTAGGTAAAGGGGCCTCGGCAGCGACCGCTTTGACATTGGGATGAACCATTTCAGGTCCTAAATGGCCTTCGCGAATTTCTCCCCGTACCCGCAAATGAGTCCCAATTGCCATTTGCTTTTGTTGACTGGGATAAAAATTAAGCCAGCGCAGATGCAATAAGCCAGTATGGTCCTCAATCGTGACCAGCAACTGCCGGCGCGGACGAAAAACGACTTGGCAAGCCAGCACCGTGCCTTGCGTCTGTACCGCCGTAAAACGACCCTGCTCTAGCGCCTCATCAATAGGCCATAGCTCAGTCTCGTCTTCATATCGCGCTGGTAGGTGCAATACCAGCGCCTTGGGGCTATCAAGACCCATTTTGAGTAATTTAGGTGGCAGAGTAAGCTTCGTCATGGTTAGAATCCAATCTCCGATGGTAATGCTATGCACCTTGCTGACTTCACTTACAACCTACCCAACGAACTAATTGCCCAGTTTCCACTTGCGAAACGGTCAGATAGCCGGCTGCTTGAGGTAATTACTGCGCCTAATGGTTTAACTCGCCTGCTGGATCGGCAATTTCGCGATCTACTTACACTGATCGAGCCAGGAGACCTCCTAATTTTGAATGACACTCGGGTGATTCCAGCGCGTATTTATGGCCATAAGCCTAGCGGGGGCAAAATTGAATTACTAATTGAACGCATCACCGGTGAAACTAGCGCACTAGTACAAATTCGGGCTTCAAAAAATCCGCAAATTGGCGCGCGCTTAATTTTGCACCCACAACCAGCTGAATCAACCATTCAAGCAATAGAAGTTGAGATAAGTGCTCACGCTGCCCCCTTTTACGAAATTCAATTTCCTGCAAAAGTCTTGTCTTTACTGACCCAATTTGGCGAGTCGCCTTTACCCCCATACATCACTCATCGCCCTGATCAAGTCGATGTTGAGCGCTATCAAACTGTGCTTGCAAAAAATCCAGGGGCAGTCGCAGCCCCCACTGCTGGCTTGCATTTTGATCATGTCATTCTAAAACAGTTGAAGGATAAAGGTGTGCAAATTAATACCCTCACACTGCATGTTGGTGCGGGCACTTTTACACCAGTGAGGCAAGAAAATCTAGCGCAACATGTGATGCATGCAGAATATTATTTGATTCCACCTGAAATCATTAGCCAAATTAAACATACTCAGGCACAGCGAAAACGAGTGATCGCAGTAGGCACGACAACCTTGCGCGCCCTAGAAACTTATGCGCTTAGTGGCGCTAGTAGCGGAGAAACTAAGCTCTTTATTACACCCGGATTTTCGTTTGCTATTGTCAATACCTTGATTACTAATTTTCACTTACCCAAATCTACTCTGCTCATGTTAGTCAGTGCCTTTGCGGGGATGCGTCCAATTCAAGAAGCGTACCAACATGCAATTGCACAGCGCTACCGTTTTTTCAGTTATGGTGATGCTATGCTGCTGCACTGTCAATCCCACCCATCTCGGCAGTATTAACCTCTCCTAACAATTAAACCCCCCATGCAATTCTCAGTCTTAGCCGAAGATTCTCAAAGCCACGCGCGCTTGGGCCGTCTTGATCTGCCTCATGGCAGTGTTGAAACGCCGATTTTTATGCCCGTAGGAACTTATGGCACGGTCAAGGCCATGACACCACGCGATTTGACTGAGGTTAAAGCCCAAATTGTGCTCGGTAACACTTTTCATTTATGGCTACGTCCAGGGCTTGAGGTGATTAAACGCCACGGAGGCCTACATCGTTTTATGGCTTGGAATAAACCCATCTTGACTGATTCGGGCGGCTTTCAAGTATTTAGTTTAGGTGCGCTCAGAAAAATTTCTGCAGAAGGCGTCACTTTTTCTTCGCCCATTAATGGTGACAAACTATTTATGTCACCTGAAGTATCCATGGAAATTCAAGCAGTGCTTAATAGCGATATTGCGATGCAATTTGATGAATGTACGCCTTATGAAACTCATGGCAAAGTGACCCCAGAAAAAACCGTACGTGACTCACTCGAACTATCTTTACGCTGGGGTGAGCGTTCGCTTATGCGATTTCGTGCTCTAAATACCGGCAATGGTCTTTTTGGTATTGTGCAAGGCGGTATGTTCGAATTATTACGCAATCTCTCGCTGGCTGCTGTTAGCGAGCAGGGCTTTGACGGCATAGCCATTGGCGGGCTTTCGGTCGGCGAACCAAAACCCGAGTTTGAGCGCATTCTGACTCATACCGCGCCACAGTTGCCAAAACATTTACCACACTACCTCATGGGTGTTGGCACACCTGAAGACTTAATACTTGGCGTAAGTCTTGGTATTGACATGTTTGATTGTGTAATGCCAACACGTAATGCCCGCAATGGTTGGCTCTTTACCCGCTTTGGCGATCTCAAATTACGTAACTCGGGATATAAGGATGATCAACGCCCCGTAGACCCTACCTGCAGTTGCTATACCTGCCAAAACTTTACCCGCTCATACTTAAATCACCTGCAAAAGGCGAATGAAATTCTCGGTGCCCAGCTTAATACCATCCATAACCTTGCTTATTACCTACAATTTATGGGGGAAATCCGTGCTGCCTTAGCGCAAGATCGTTTTAGCGCTTATCGTGACGAATTCCTTAGTCAACGCCAGCGAGGGGTTGAGCCAGGTCAAGATTAATGGGGTAGGACCCCACACAGTTTAGAATTGCGACTATTAATTACAAATGGAGGATTTAATATGTTGATTAGCAATGCGTACGCTCAAATACCTGGTTTTGGCACTGAGGGTGGTCTGATGAGCTTTTTACCACTTATCCTCATGTTTGCGGTTTTGTATTTCGTCATGATTCGCCCCCAAATGAAGCGTCAAAAAGAAACCCGCGCTATGTTAGAGGCCCTCGCTGTTGGCGATGAAGTAGTTACCGCTGGTGGTCTATTAGGCAAAGTTACTGCAGTAAAAGATCAATACATTTCGGTAGAATTAAATGCTGGCACAGAGGTACAAATGCAAAAAGGCGCCGTTACTACCGTTTTGCCTAAAGGTACTTTGAAATCAGTTTGATTTACCAAGCCTAATGAATCGTTACCCGCTCTGGAAGTACCTCGTCATTGCGGTAGTGCTCTGCATTGGCGCACTCTATTCATTGCCCAATTTTTTTGGTGAGGCTCCAGCAGTACAAATATCTGCTGCTAAGCCAACCCTCAAGGTTGATCTAGAGACTCAAGCCCGGGTTGAGAAAATTTTGGCCAATGCCAATTTAGTCGCCACTGGCTTATTTTTTGAGCGTACTGGCAATGTAGGCTCAGTCAAAGTACGCTTTGCCAATACTGATATTCAGCTACAAGCGCGTGATTTATTGCAGCAAAAACTCAACCCCGATGCTAGTGACCCCAGCTTTACGGTTGCGCTTAACTTACTTTCTAATACGCCACATTGGCTAAGTGCCCTTAATGCCCTACCCATGCCACTAGGTCTAGACCTTAGAGGTGGGGTTTATTTTTTACTGCAGGTTGATATGAAGGGAGCGGTACAGAAAAAAATTGTCGCCCTATCTAGCGATATTCGCAGTCAATTGCGTGATAAAAATATTCGGCAGCAAGGTCTTGATCGTAATGCCGATAGCATCATGATTCATTTTGCCAGCGCGGCTGATGCTGAGGCAGCGCGTACGCTGTTAAATGTGAGTCAAAGCGAACTCGATTGGCAGTTAGAAAAAACTGCTACCGATTTTAAATTAACTGGGCGTTTCAAGCCTGTGGCCCTTAATGCCGTACAAGATAATGCAGTTAAGCAAAATATTATTACCCTCAATAAGCGGGTCAACGAATTAGCCGTCAAAGAACCTGTTATTCAACAACAGGGGGCCGATCGTATTGTGGTGCAACTACCCGGGGTACAAGATACTGCGCGAGCAAAAGATATTATTGGTCGCACTGCAACCCTTGAATCGCGTTTGGCTGATCCTGGTGTATCGATTATTTCAGTTGGCCAAGCCCCACCAGCGGGCACAGATGTATTTCGATTTGGCGAAAATCGTCTAGGGGTATTTAAAAAATCTGTTATTTTTAGTGGAGAAAATATTACTGACGCAAGCGCAGGGTTTGATCAAAACCAGCGCCCTGCGGTCAATATTTCGCTAGATGCTTCTGGCGGCCGGGTGATGCAAGAAGTTACCCGCGAAAACATTGGTAAACCCATGGGAATGATTTTATTTGAAAAGGGTAAAGGTGAAGTTCTTACCATAGCCACGATACAAAGCGAGTTTGGTTCAAAATTCCAAATAACAGGTCAATCAACTACCGAGAGTGCTAATGATTTGGCTTTACTGTTGCGGGCAGGTTCGCTTGCTGCACCAATGGAAATTATCGAAGAACGCACCATTGGGCCTAGTTTAGGGGCAGAAAATATCGAAAAGGGGTTTCAATCCCTGCTCTTTGGCTTTGCGGCTATTGCAATTTTCATGATGGCCTACTATTTACTTTTTGGATTATTTTCAGTAATTGCACTTGGCGTCAATTTATTTTTACTGATTGCTGTGCTTTCTATGCTGCAAGCCACGCTAACCTTACCTGGTATTGCTGCAATGGCCTTAGCACTTGGCATGGCCATTGACTCAAACGTATTAATTAACGAACGCATACGAGAAGAACTTCGCTACGGCACACCTCCAAGTACAGCTATTGCAACTGGTTTTAATAAAGCCTGGGGCACCATTCTTGACTCGAACGTAACTACTTTAATTGCTGGTCTAGCACTATTGGCTTTTGGTTCTGGACCCATCAAAGGTTTTGCAATCGTGCATTGCTTGGGTATTCTTACCTCGATGTTTTCAGCCGTCTTCTTTTCGCGAGGTTTAGTAAACCTCTGGTATGGCCGTGAAAAGAAATTGCAAAAGCTAGCAATTGGCCAAGTTTGGCGCCCTGCGGAGAAATAGGTCATGGAATTTTTTCGGATTCGTAAAGATATTCCTTTTATGCAGCATGCCTTGATGCTAAATATCATTTCCTTAGTTTTATTTTTAGCAGCAGTATTTTTTCTCTGGCAAAGAGGTTTACATTTGTCGGTTGAGTTCACTGGTGGTACCGTCATGGAAATTAGCTATCCCCAAACTGCGCCCATCGATACCATTCGTAATGATATTTTTAAATTAGGCTACACCGATACCCAAATTCAAAATTTTGGTAGCTCGCGTGATGTCTTAATTCGCTTACCCTTGCAAAAAGATGCTGCGGGCACGGTAGTTTCATCGGCCATTCAAAGTAGCGCGGTGATGGCAGCCTTGCAAAGCAATACCACTGGCGCTAAATTACAACGGGTTGAATATGTCGGCCCGCAAGTAGGTCGTGAGCTCGCCCTAGATGGTCTGAAAGCGTTAATTTTTGTTGTAATTGGTATTGTGATTTATCTTTCCTTTCGTTTTGAATGGAAATTTGCGGTTGCCGGCATCATCGCTAACCTGCATGACATCATCATCATTTTGGGCTTCTTTGCCTTTTTCCAATGGGAATTTTCACTCTCGGTGTTGGCTGCAGTATTAGCAGTACTGGGCTACTCAGTCAATGAATCAGTAGTTATTTTTGACCGTATTCGCGAAAACTTCCGCAAATATCGCAAAATGAGTACTGAAGAAATTATCGATAATGCAATTACTAGCACGATGAGTCGCACCATTATTACCCACGGTAGCACACAGATGATGGTCTTAGCAATGCTCTTGCTTGGTGGGCCTAGCCTGTTTTATTTTGCTCTGGCACTCACAATTGGTATTCTGTTTGGTATTTATTCATCGGTGTTTGTCGCGGCTGCTTTGGCAATGTGGCTTGGTGTTAAGCGAGAAGATTTGATCAAGGGCGAACGCAAGCCTGAAGACATTAGTAAAGATGATCCTAACTATGGTGCCAAGGTTTAGGTCAAAGCTAATTTAGCCTTAATTAACTTTAGCTCTTTATTTGACTTACTAATGTAAATTTGCCAGCTTTGACTTAAATTGCTCATCGATGGCATTTACTATTTTATTGGTAGCACCCTGATGTAAATTGGCATAGTTTTTAGCGGCTAGCGCCATTGCTGTTCGTTTCTCAGTAACCGACAATAACTCAGCTAAGATATTACTCAGTTGTGCCACTGAAATACGTACCGCTGCACCATTGCTAATTGCATCTAGCGTAGCCTGTTGAAAGTTGAAGGTATTTTCACCCACAATTACTGGGCAGCCCACTGCACAAGCTTCAATCAAGTTTTGGCCGCCAAATGGCATGAAACTACCGCCCATCACCACTAAGTCTGCTGCGCGGTAATACGCCGGCATTTCACCCATTGAATCGCCTAAAAAAACGTCTATATTTTCCAATAGCATTGGCTGCTGAGAAGTCTCACTGCGGCGGCTCAAACTAAAACCGTTCGCCAAAATTGCCTTGGCCACTTCATCAAAACGTTCGGGGTGTCGGGGCACAATAAATAGTAATGGCTTAGGGGCTAAACTTATATTATTTAATAGCTCTTGCCAAGCCGCAAGAATGAGTTGCTCCTCGCCCGCACGTGTACTAGCAGCACAAACTACGAGCCGCCCCATTCGCTGTAAATCAGCTTGCCAACTTGAACCCAAAACGAGTAAGTCTGGGTTGATAGGCACATCAAATTTGAGATTACCGCAGACCTCACAATTTTCTACACCAAGGGCACGATAATGCGTTGCATCTAATTCAGACTGGGCCAAAATTCCAGTAAAAGCTTGAAAAAGAGCTTTGCCAGCACGGCCAAAATACTTTACTCGTCGTGCACTACGATCAGATAGCCGCGCGTTGATTAAAAATAGTGGTAGGCCCATTTCCGCGCAGCGAAAAACATAAGTTGGCCAAGCCTCGGTTTCTATAAATAGGCCAAACTTAGGTTGCGCTTGCTTTAAAAAATATTCTACTGCCCAGCAGATATCGTACGGTAAGTAGCATTGCCGCAGTTGCCCAGATGCAATCGCTGATGCATACAGTGCTTGGCCTGTGCGACGACCATTCGGCGTCATGCAGGTAAGCAAGATTTTTTCGCCACGGGCCAAATAAGCCAAGATTAGCGGTTCGGCAGCGCGGGTTTCACCGACAGATACCGCATGAATCCAAATGGCCTGACGAAACTGCGAAGACTGTTTTGAAAAACCAAAGCGCTCACCAATATGCCGCCAATAACCATGATCTTTTCTACCGCGCCACCAAAGACGTAATCCGACCAAGGGCAATAGTAAATGCCAGCCTAATTGGTAAAGCAAAAATAAAAAAAATGGGCGCGGTATGCGAGCTGGGATTTTTTCGCCCGTAGGCTGTTGACTAGCGATCACTTGCCCAAACGTTCAGTTAATACGACTGCAAGTCCTAAATAAGAGGCGGGGGTCATCGCTAGTAAGTGAGTCTTAGCCTCGACAGGAATCGCCAAGCCTTGAATAAAGGTGTGTAAATCAGCCTGTGTAATGCCCTTACCACGGGTGAGCTCTTTTAGTTGTTCATACGGATTTTCGATGCCGTAGCGACGCATAACGGTTTGCACTGGCTCGGCCAATACCTCCCAACAAGAATTTAAATCGGTGGCGATGGCAGCTAAATTCACTTCTAATTTAGCGAGTCCGCGTAAGGCGCTATCGTAAGCCAACATGCTATGGCCAAAAGCAGGTCCTAAATTGCGCAACACGGTTGAATCACTTAAGTCACGCTGCCAACGCGAGATCGGTAACTTTTCAGCTAAGTGACGCAATAACGCATTCGCAATTCCCAAGTTACCTTCGGAATTTTCAAAATCGATAGGGTTCACTTTATGGGGCATTGTCGATGAACCAATTTCACCCACTTTAGTGCGCTGCTTAAAATAACCCAAAGATATATAGGCCCAAAAATCACGGTCCATATCGAGCAGAATTGTATTGGCGCGAGCAATAGCATCGAATAATTCTGCCATGCCATCGTGCGGTTCTATTTGCGTGGTGAACGCGTTAAAAACCAATCCTAAACGCTTTTCAACCACCTGCTTACTCAATTGTTCCCAATCAAATTCGGGGTAAGCTGCTGTATGCGCGTTGTAATTTCCAACTGCACCATTCATTTTGCCAAATAAAGGCACTGCCGCAATGACAGTAATGGCCCGCTCTAAGCGCTGGGCAATATTAGCCAACTCTTTACCCAAGGTGGTGGGCGAAGCGGGCTGACCATGAGTGCGCGATAACATCGCTACCTTGGCATGAGCAAGTGCTAGAGTAGCTAAATTTTGCTGAATTAAACGCAACTGCGGTAATAGCACTTCATCACGAGCGCCTCGCAACATTAAGCCGTGAGCAGTATTGTTAATATCCTCTGAAGTACAAGCAAAATGAATAAATTCACTAGTTTTCAATAATTCTGGTTGCCCGGAAACCTTTTCTTTGAGCCAGTATTCAACTGCCTTTACATCATGATTTGTAACCGCCTCAATTGCCTTAATTTGAGCTGCATCTGCGGTAGAGAAGCCTTGGGCCAGCGTTAATAAAAAATCACTATCTGCTTTACTAATACTGGGTACATCGGGTAGGCCTGCGGAAGTGAGTGCTATGAGCCACTGGATCTCAACAAAAACCCGTTGGCGCATAAAGGCTGCTTCCGAGAGCCAAGGCCTTAAGGCATCAAGCTTGCTGGCGTAACGACCATCTAGAGGAGAAAGTGCGGTTAGCATTGAATCAGCTTGTGTGGCTGGGTTAGGGGTTGATTTTGACTGGCTCACCATGGGGCCCTTTTCAAAGAATGTCAACAAAACTTGATTTTAATGCGTTTGATCAAAAACACTCAATTTTTACACTTCTTATTTTGCCTCGGTATACTTCCCCCTTATGAAAATTATTGGTTCTCTAACTAGCCCCTACGTTCGTAAAGTGCGCATCGTCCTCGCTGAAAAGAAAATTGAAGCAGATCATGTGCTGGAAAATGTCTGGGATGCAAAAACGACTATTAACGAAATTAACCCTCTTGGCAAAGTACCTTGCCTAGTAATGGAAGATGGCGGTGCAATGTTCGATTCACGCGTCATTGTCGAATATGTTGATACTCTCAGTCCCGTTGGTAAACTCATTCCCACTGCTGGTCGTGAACGCGCGGCAGTAAAAACTTGGGAAGCATTAGCCGATGGCATTTTAGATGCTGGCATTTTGGCCCGCCTAGAAGCCACTTGGCGACCTGCCCCCGAACAAAGTACAGCATGGATTGACCGGCAAATGGGTAAAATTCAAACCGCTTTGCAAAGCATGTCAGCTGGTTTAGGTGAGAGTAATTGGTGTTATGGAAATCAATTTAGTTTGGCCGATATTGCCGTAGGCTGCGCCTTAGGCTATTTACAATTTCGCTTCCCACAACTGCAATGGCAAATCCAATACCCTAATCTCGCCCGTCTTTACACAAAATTAGCGCAACGCCAATCATTTATCGAAACGTCGCCGCCGCAATAATTCCCCCGCCCAAACATACCTCTCCAGCGTAAAGCACTGCCGACTGGCCTGGGGTAACGGCCCATTGATTTTCACTAAAGTGCAAATCGAATCTATTCGGGGTAATTACGTTTGCTATTAAGCTGCATGGTGCATCAATCTGACGATAACGGGTTTTTGCTGCATAGGTATTTTGCCCAGTTGGCACAACTCCCGCTACCCAACTAGCATCAATCGCAAGTAAATCACGGCTAAAGAGCCATGGGTGGTCATGTCCTTGGGCAACAAATAAAGTATTGCTTGCCATATCTTTGCGGGCTACGTACCAAGCATCGCCAGTGCTATCTTGACTACCGCCAATGCCAATACCTTTGCGTTGCCCCAAAGTAAAAAATGCTAGGCCCATATGCTCACCTAAAGCCTTGCCATCGGTTGAACAGATTAAGCCAGGGGTACGCGGCAAATAGCGATTTAAAAATTCCCGAAAGGGACGCTCACCAATGAAACAAATTCCTGTTGAATCTTTTTTAGTAGCATTGGGTAAGCCAATGTCAGCAGCGATCGTGCGCACTACCGACTTCTGCAGCTCGCCTAAGGGAAATAAAACATGGCTTAATTGCGCTTGGTTTAAGCGATGCAAAAAATAACTCTGGTCTTTGCTAGCATCTAGCGCTTTTAGTAACTGAACTTGCCCATCGCCATGTTGTATGCGGGCGTAATGCCCAGTTGCAATTAAATCAGCCCCAAGGCTCATTGCATGATCTAAAAACGCTTTAAATTTAATTTCAGCGTTACACAACACATCTGGGTTAGGAGTTCGGCCAGCAGCATATTCACGCAGAAAATCAGCAAACACCCGCTCACGATACTCTGCTGCAAAATTCACTGCCTCAACATCAATTCCAATCAGGTCTGCCACTGAAACTACATCGAGCCAATCTTGACGACTCGAGCAATATTCATCATCGTCGTCGTCTTCCCAGTTTTTCATAAAGAGGCCTATAACTTCATAGCCCTGCTGCTTGAGAAGCCAAGCCGCTACCGAAGAATCAACGCCGCCCGACATCCCCACCACCACCTTTTGATGGGTTTTGGGATGACTAAGGGCGGTATTTAAGGAAGAATTGGCAGGCATGATCAAAAAAATGCGAAAATTTAGATTAAGCTTTTAAGTGCTTATTGTAAAACCCAGCCTTATTCCCCTCTATAGGTCACTTGAGGGACAAAGGAAACGACTGGACAGCAAGCAATTGGCATCTAACTTAAAATAGTTTTTTTAAAATATTCGCTTTTGGAGACAAGCCATGCGCATTGGAGTGCCGCTGGAAACTAGACCTGGAGAAACTCGGGTTGCCGCTACCCCAGAAACCGTCAAAAAATTGACAGCTCAAGGTCATCAAGTTGTCATCCAAAGTGGTGCTGGTATTGGCGCAAGCCAACCCGACTCTGCTTATGAAGCAGTTGGTGCCACCATTGGTAGCGCTGCCGATGCCCTTGGAGCTGAAATTGTCCTTAAAGTTCGATCGCCTCAAGAGGAAGAATTAAAGCAGTTGAAATCAGGCTCGGTATTAATTGGGATGCTTGACCCCTTTGATAATGCTGGCATCACCGCTATGGCAGCGCAAGGTATTACCGCCTTTGCCCTGGAAGCGGCGCCGCGCACTACCCGCGCCCAAAGCATGGATGTGCTGTCTTCCCAAGCCAATATTGCTGGTTATAAAGCAGTTTTATTGGCGGCGAATGAGTATCAACGCTTTATGCCGATGTTGATGACAGCAGCGGGTACCGTGAAAGCCGCCCGTATTTTGATTCTCGGTGCTGGAGTTGCAGGCTTGCAGGCCATCGCGACTGCCAAACGTTTAGGCGCAGTCATTGAAGCTTCCGATGTACGCCCTGCCGCAAAAGAACAAATTGAATCACTTGGCGCCAAGTTTGTCGATGTGCCTTTTGAAACGGATGAAGAACGTGAAATTGCTAAAGGTGTTGGCGGTTACGCGAGGCCAATGCCCGAATCGTGGATGAAACGGCAAGCAGTACAAGTTGCCGAACGCGCCCAACAAGCCGATATTGTGATTACAACCGCCTTAATTCCTGGGCGAAAGCCGCCCGTGCTTTTGCACAGTGATACCGTGGCCAATATGAAACCCGGCTCAATTGTGATTGATTTAGCCGCAGGCCGAGGTGAAAATGGTTCAGGCAATTGTCCTTTAACTCGAGCTGATCAAATTGTGGTCAATCACGGTGTCAAAATTATCGGCTATACCAATTTACCCAGCATGGTTGCTGCCGATGCCTCTGCGCTGTATGCGCGTAACGTGCTCGATTTTATGAAGCTCATTGTTACACCTGAAGCTCAATTAGTTATACCGGCTGCAGCCGATGACGATATTGTCGCCGCTTGTCTGATGTGTCGTGATGGCCAAGTTATTCGTACTAATTAATTTTCCAAGGAATTCGTCATGGATTTAGCTGCCTTTCAAAGTCTTCTTACGGTTCAAAATATTACGGTTTTTGTGTTAGCTATTTTTGTTGGCTACCACGTGGTGTGGAATGTCACTCCTGCCTTACATACGCCATTGATGGCGGTAACCAATGCTATTTCTGGCATCATTATTGTTGGCGCCCTCTTACAAACCGAGGTCATCAATGGTAGTGAAATTACTACTACCAGCCTAATTGGTGCAGTTGCAGTTTTTTTAGCTTCAATTAATATCTTTGGTGGCTTTATGGTCACGCGCCGCATGCTCGAGATGTTTAAGAAAAAAACCCCTAAGAGCGAATAAAGAGCCTATTCATGTTAAATATTACTGCCCTCTCTTACCTCGTTTCCTCAATTTTATTCATCCTTGCTCTGCGAGGACTCTCGTCGCCAACGACTTCTCGTCAAGGTAATACCTACGGCATGATCGGCATGCTACTTGCCGTCATTACTACTTTTTTACTCCCAGACTTCAAGCCGGTCTTTTGGTTAATTGGTGCGGCAATTATTGGAGGCGCCATTATTGGTACGCTTGCAGCTAAACGAGTCCAGATGACGAAAATGCCAGAGCTAGTGGCACTCATGCATTCATTTGTCGGTTTATCTGCAGTCTTAATTGCTATTGCTGCTGTCTTGCATGTAGGGCAAGAACACACAGGCGCACAAAAAATTGAATTATTTATTGGTGCCTTTATTGGTGCTATTACCTTTACTGCTTCTATCGTAGCCTTTGGCAAGCTATCTGGCAAAGTTAGTGGTAAGCCTGTAACCTTTAGCGGCCAGCACTTACTTAATTTAGCCTTAGCGCTATCCATGCTAGCCGGTGGTATTGCTTATTATTTGTTTGATAGTCATAGTGCTTTCTTAATCATGTGCGGTATTGCTTTGGTATTGGGTGTTACGCTCATCATTCCCATTGGTGGTGCCGATATGCCAGTAGTGGTTTCCATGTTAAATAGTTATTCAGGGTGGGCTGCTGCTGGTATTGGCTTTACTTTAAATAACCCAGTGCTCATTATTGCTGGTGCTTGCGTTGGCTCATCGGGCGCAATTCTGTCTTACATTATGTGTAAGGCAATGAATCGCTCAATCTTAGCGGTCTTGCTCGGCGGCTTTGGCGCCGAAGTATCAGCAAGTGGCGATGATGATGGAGCCCCTAAAAACTATAAAACTGGCTCGCCAGAAGACGCGGCCTTTTTAATGAGTAATGCTGATACCGTAATTATTGTGCCAGGTTACGGTTTGGCTGTGGCCCGAGCTCAACATGCGCTGAAAGAGTTGACTGAAAAACTGACCCACCATGGTGTTACGGTTAAATATGCGATCCATCCTGTAGCTGGACGAATGCCTGGTCATATGAATGTGTTATTAGCTGAAGCTGAAGTTCCTTACGATCAAGTTTTTGAAATGGAAGATATCAATAGCGATTTTGGCCAAGCCGATGTAGTGCTTATTCTGGGCGCAAACGATGTGGTTAACCCAGCAGCGCGTACTCCAGGAAGCCCGATTTTTGGCATGCCTATTTTGGAAGCATTTAAGGCTAAAACCATTATTGTCAATAAACGTTCAATGGCGGCAGGTTACGCTGGCCTCGACAACGAACTCTTTTACATGGATAAAACCATGATGGTCTTCGGTGATGCCAAAAAGGTTGTTGAGGATATGGTCAAAGCGGTCGATTAGG
>CAJASX010000083.1 GCA_903944725.1 uncultured beta proteobacterium | reverse complement strand
GCGAAAGATGTCATCCTGCCAAAAGGGGTTGCTTTAGTCTTGCATCTTGAACAAGAAAACCCAGTGATTGCAAATGCCCGTATTCCTACTGTCAAAGCAGAACCTGAAACAGTGGTTGCGGCTGCTGCTGAAGCAGCGCCTACAACTGCAGATGCTGCTAAAGATAAAGATAAAGATAAAGACACTAAGGCTTAATTTGCTTAGCTGTTCTTTTTATTGAAGGTTTTTTGCTGGTGCATTATCAAGAAAGCCCGCAATCAGCGGGTTTTCTTTTTTGAAACCCCCATGACATTTTTTCTAGCTTAGGCTACATTGGCTGCATGATTCAATTAATTGTAGGACTTGGTAACCCAGGCGAGGAACATAAAAAAGATCGGCATAATGCCGGCTTTTGGTTTATTGAGGCTATGGCGTCTGCGTTAAAAACCCGTATGGAATATGAAAAGCGTTTTCTTGGCTATGTCGGCAAAGCTAAATTAAACGGGCTTGAGCGGTATTTTTATTTATTAGAGCCAGATACCTTTATGAATTTAAGTGGGCAATCGGTTGGCTCATTTTGTCGCTTTCATCAGCTTTCCGCTGAAACGGTGCTAGTAGTTCATGATGAGCTAGACCTTAAGCCTGGCGTGGCGCGCCTAAAGTTTGGTGGTGGTACTGGTGGCCATAACGGCCTTAAAGACATACACGCCCATCTTGGAAGTGCGAATTTTTGGCGCTTACGAATTGGCATTGGCCATCCGCGCGATCTTGCTGACGAACGCAAGTCCATCGAGGTCGTCGACTATGTCTTAAAAAAAGCTCGGAAAGAAGAGCAGAGTGAAATTGATACTGCGCTTGCTAATGCCTTAGCAGTAATGCCGCTAGTGCTTACTGGAGAGATGCAAAATGCCACACAAACCTTGCATACTAACTGCTAATGGTTATCATTTGTGACGATGATGGTTACGGCTTGAAGACTAAGGCCTAATTGCTGATATTTTTTTAAGAGTTGTTCAGAGGTTTCAATAAAGTCTGGATTTAATGGGATGCAATCAACTGGGCATACTTGCCGGCACTGGGGCGCTTCAAAATGGCCCACACACTCAGTACACTTGGCAGGATTTATTTCATAAATCTCCAGCCCCATAAAAATGGCGTCATTAGGACATTCTGGCTCGCAAACATCACAATTAATACAATCATCGGTAATCATCAAAGCCATCAATACGCCTAAGAGTTGTTTATAGTTTTTGCTCGGCCAATTTTTTGGCTAACCATTTTTCTACCGAAGGAAAAACAAATTTACTTACGTCGCCACCCATTAGGGCAATTTCACGTACAAAGGTACCAGAAATAAATTGGTATTGATCTGATGGAGTTAAAAATAAAGTTTCGACATCGGGTAACAAATAGCGATTCATTCCCGCCATTTGAAACTCATACTCAAAATCAGATACTGCTCTTAAGCCTCGGACAATTACGCGCGCCTGGTGCTCACGAGCAAAATCTTTTAAAAGGCCTGTGAAGCCAACTATTTTTACATTGCTATAGTGATTTAAAACCTCTTTAGCAATTGCAATCCGCTCATCAAGATTAAAAAAAGGTTTTTTACTGCGGCTATCCGCAACTCCTACAATCACTTCGCCAAAAATACTCGAGGCTCTACGGACCAAATCTTCATGCCCTCGGGTGAAGGGATCGAAGGTACCTGGGTAAACAGCAACAGCCATACATCCCCCTTTATTTATTATTACAGCACTCTACATGAGTAGACCGCAGTTTAGCCTGAACTTGCCCGTAACAGCAAAGCTAGGGCCTGACCGATCTGCAACTCTTTGACACAAGTCCAGTTTTGCACGCTAGCCATGAGCTTGGCTTGATTGATTTTTGCTGAGCACTCAATATAAATTGCACTGCGGCTAGTGGCCGAGCATACCCGTTCTGCCTCTTTGAGAGTGTCGAGGAGTAATTGTGGCTCTTGAAATGGGGGGTCAATAAAGAGTAAATCCCAGGACTGATTTGCTTGGGATTTTAAAAATCGGCAACCATCAGCTTGAATTAATGAAACCTGACCTACTGCTGGATAACTATTGAGATTTTGAAGATTTTTTGACAAATTTAAAAAAGCAATTTTGTCTTTTTCAATTAACTGCACCACTGATGCATTTCGGGATGCTGCCTCAAACCCTAAGGCACCAGATCCAGCAAACAGATCTAGGCAACGTAAGCCACTTAAATCTTGGCCCAGCCAATTAAATACCGTTTCACGTAAACGATCGGTGCTCGGTCGCAATCCAGATTGACTAATTACTTTTAATTGGCGACTACGCCAAACCCCGCCAATAATTCTGACTTGATGTGGTAAATTTTGTGGCGATTTGATTAAGCCCATCGCATCATTTTAATTTTTGCAGATTACTTTGGTGCTGTAATACTGGCACCGACCACTACCGTCTGCATCCGATTCATGGCTAAATGCTTTTGAAAAGCTTGACGTACCTGCTCGACCGTAATCGCCTCAATTTGCTTGGTCCAAGTTTCTAGGGTATCGAGCGGTAAATTATTCCAAGTGATTGAGGATAAGTTATCCAGCAACTTGCGATTGCTATCTATCCGCAAGGGATAACCATTACTCAAATTAGCTTTTGCTGCCACTAAATCGGCTGCACTAGGCCCTTCATTAATAAAACGAGCAATCGTCTCACGCATTACTCCTAAAGCTAAACCAGCCTGATCATTTCGCGTTTGCAATCCAGCTTGAAAAATACCAACATTCTTACCAGGAATAAAATAGCTTGATACGCTATAAGCTAAGCCCCGTTTTTCCCGTACCTCATTCATTAGACGGGAAACAAAACCGCCGCCGCCTAAAACATAATTACCAACGAGTAAAGGGAAATAATCGGGGTCATTGCGGGGTATGGCAGTCATGCCCATAGCAATATGGGTTTGCTGTGCGTCAAAAGCAATTTGGGTTACTCTTGCAGAGGCCGACTCTACGGGTGACTCGGTTAACTTTGGTAAAGAGGCGATGTCAGGGCCCGTAGCAGCAAGCTGTAAGAGCAATGCTTGGGCAATTTGGGTGGCCTCTTGGCGATCAATATCGCCAACTAAGTTGACGGTGATGCGATCACTACGGTAAAACAATTGATGAAATTGCTTAAGATCGCTAACTTGAATTTGCGCGATCGACTGGGCAGTGGCCGAAGATCCCAAGGGGTAATCACGAAAGACAGCTTTTTTAAATTGGCGCTCAAGAATATATTCAGGCTTGGTTTCTGCATCTAGTAATTGAGCAATTAGGCGCTGTTTTTCACGCTCAACAATTTTTGCTTCAAAACGAGGATGCGCCAAGATTGTCGCACCTAGCTCGACAACCCGCTGACGCAAATCAGCACGGCTTAAACTACGAATACGCATAGTGGCTCGTTCGCCACTGGCCATAACCGACAAACTGGCACCCAAATCAGCAATTTCATCAGCAATAGCAGCCTCGCTAATAATTTTTTTGCCACTCTGTATACCAAGATTTAATAAGCTCGCTGTTAGTGCAGCCAAGCCTGTTTTGTTGGGCGGATCATAGCGCGAACCTGCATCAATTATGACTTCAATATCAATAATGGGTAAAACTTTAGTTTCGATTAAATAAGCGCTTGCGCTATTATTTAGCGTCAATCTTTGAATGGGTGGGATCGCCAAGGCGGCCGACACAAAAAAAATTAAATTTATCGCTATAAAAGCAAGCAGCTTACTGATCAACTTCATTGACTCTTCACCGTTTCCCCTAAATGTCTTTTGCCAACTGTAGCGGTGCTTCTAAGCTGTTTTTGACGTAACTGCGGATCTAAAACTGCAATAGTTAAACCAGCATCTATCAAGTAACGCTTTGCCACCATCTGCACTTGAGCTGAAGTGACGCCCTGAATACGCTCAAGCACAAGATCTAAATCCCGCCATGAAAGTCCTGCAATTTCAGCGCTACCAATTTCCATTGCTTGGCCAAAAATTGAGTCCCGTTTATAAATTTGATTCGCTAAAATACGTACTTTAATACGCTTTAATTCGGCCTCGGTAACACCTTGCGTTATTACTTCTTGTAATACCTGGCGGATGCCGGCTTGAGTCTGAGCAATTGTTTTGCCTTTAGCAACAGTTGCGCCAATTTGAAATAGTTGTGGCCCCCGAGAAATCAAGTTGTAACTTACATCGATACCATCGACCAAGCGTTGTTGCTTAACCAAGGTGCGGCTTAAACGGGCATTATCATAACCATCTAAAACGCCACCTAATACCTCTAAGGCATAGGGTTCAATTTGATCTGGCGCACTAGGATCTAAATGTGGCACCTTCCAAGCCATAGTAATTTGTGGCGCATCAGCTGGCGCTTGCACAATGACATTCTTGACACCAATTTGTACTGGCTCAACTTGGGGCTTACGTACTGGTAAAGTTTTAGCCTTACTTGGTCCGTAATATTGCTCAGCCAATACCCGCACTTTTGCTGGGTCAACATCGCCGCTGATCACGACGATGGCATTATTGGGTGCATACCAATTGTTATACCAATTACGCGCATCGACAGCCTGCATATTCTCTAAGTCATTCATCCACCCAATTACAGGATGTCGATAAGGAGAACTCATAAAGGCGGTAGCCATTAGAGTCTCATTCATAATCGCGCTAGCGTTGTCTTCGGTACGCAAGCGTCTTTCTTCCATAATGACTTGCATTTCTTTCTTAAATTCAACATCATCAAACCGAAGGTTGCTCATGCGGTCGGCCTCAAGTTGCATTACTGTGGCAAGCTTAGATTGCTCTACTTGTTGAAAATAGGCAGTGTAGTCAAGCGACGTAAAGGCATTTTCACGCCCTCCAACCGCAGCAACTAAACGGGAAAACTCGCCAGTCTTAACCTGATCTGTGCCCTTAAACATCATATGTTCTAACACGTGAGCCACCCCTGTTCGACCATTGGTTTCATCCATTGAGCCGGCGCGGTACCACACCATATGGGCTACAGTTGGAGCGCGATGGTCTTCTCGCACAATTAAACGCAAGCCATTTTCGAGTGTAAATTCATGGGTATCGGCAGGTGCTGGCCTTACTTGACCCACTGAATAGTTACTCAATAATAATAAGATAACGATTAAATAATTTTTTAAATGTGGATAGCGCATCGATTTATTAGGGTGCTTTTTAAATTAAATTGATAAGATGCATCTTTTAGATTGTATCGATAATGTTCGGCTTACGTAAAACCCTCGGATCCCTTTTTAAATCAAATCAGCCTGATGAGGCTTGGTTTTTGGCATTGGAAGAAGCCTTAATTCAAAGTGATGTAGGCCTACCCACTACTGAAGCTCTGCTTACCGCCTTGCGACGGGCGGCTAAATTGCAAAAGGTTGCTGCGCTAGGCGAATTACAAGCCCTTTTAATTCAATTGGTTGCTGAGCGGCTAAAAACCTTAGAGCCCGGTACCAATCCACTGCTGCACCCTTTAACTACAACCCCTCCTGAGGTATGGTTAATTGTCGGTGTTAACGGGGCGGGTAAAACCACCACCATTGGCAAACTCTGTCATCAATTTCAAAAACAAGGTAAATCCATTCTCTTAGCAGCGGGCGATACTTTTCGGGCTGCTGCACGCCAACAATTACAAGAGTGGGGCTTGCGTAATCATGTCGAGGTGATCGCCCAAGATGGCGCAGATGCTGCAGCAGTTGCACATGATGCGATTCAAGCGGCTATTTCTCGCCAATGTGACATTTTGCTGATTGATACTGCAGGTCGACTTTCTACCCAAGACCACTTAATGGCAGAGCTAAAAAAAATTAAGCGGGTTATTGGCAAAATTTTGCCGGGGGCACCACACCATACTCTTTTAATTTTAGATGGCAATACGGGGCAAAATGGGCTTAGCCAAGTAAACGCGTTTCATGCTGCGCTTAGCCTTACTGATTTAATTATTACTAAGCTAGATGGCACTGCTAAAGGAGGTGTGATCTGTGCCTTAGCGCAGTTGCTACAAGGTCCTGTAAAACCGCAAATCTTGGCGCTCGGTAAAGGCGAGGGTTTGGGTGACCTTATTGCCTTTAACGCGGAAGCCTATGCAACTGAATTATTGAATTAAATCATATACTTATAATGGTAATTTAGGTTTAGCACTCGCTTGCTAAGAGTGCTAAAATAGTTTATTATTATGCCTAAATCGATACAACTATGAACTACAAAAAACGTACTGTCCCGCTTAGCAAATCTATGCAGCCCGTCGCGCGGGTAGGCTCAAACTTTGCTGCCTTTTCAACGCTACCCTCCCTTGGGGTTGGCACATTAGACGCTTACATTACCTATGTCAATCGCTTACCAATGTTAAGCGCTGCTGAAGAACTCCATTTGGCACAAGACTATCGGCGCACTGAAAATGTTGATGCTGCTCGCGGCTTAGTGTTATCTCATCTTCGTTTGGTTGTGTCGGTAGCGCGGCAATACCTTGGTTATGGCATTCCACATGCCGATTTAATTCAAGAAGGTAATGTTGGTCTGATGAAAGCTGTTAAACGCTATGATCCAAATCAAGGCGCGCGCCTAGTCTCGTATGCCATCTATTGGATCAAAGCAGAGATCCACGAATATATTTTAAAAAATTGGCGCTTGGTTAAGTTGGCTACAACAAAAGCGCAGCGTAAATTATTTTTTAATTTACGAAGCAATAAACCAACCCTTAATGCCCTATCACCAAGTGAAATTGATGCCTTAGCGAAGTCTCTTGACGTACGGGGAGCAGATGTTAGAGAAATGGAAATGCGTTTGGCTGGCGGTGATGTCGCGCTTGAAAGCGATGATCAAGATGATGCATCTGCCTATGCACCAATTCAATGGCTTAGCGATGAACGCCACGAGCCTACTACAGTATTGGCGCAGGCTGAAACCCATGCAATGCAAGGGCCTAAATTAAAAAAGGCCTTGCAGGGTCTTGACGAACGTAGTCGTGATATCGTTCAGTCCCGTTGGTTAGCAGTTAATGCCGAGGGGGATGGCGCCAAAACTTTACATGAACTTGCAAATGAATATGGCATCTCTGCCGAACGGGTGCGCCAGATTGAGGGTGCCGCCTTAAAAAAAATGCGCACGCTATTGCAAGACCGCCTTTAAATCATGAGCTAGGGCTTCGGGCCCTTGACCATGTTTAATATATAAGCGCAGTTGTCCTTTTGGATCAAATACATAACTACCTGCAGTGTGATCAATAGTATATGCATTTGGCGATAAACCTGGCACGCGTTTATAGTAAATTTTAAAATCTTTAGTCAGTTGATTTAGGTCGTTTTCATTGGCAGCCCGCAATCCGATAAAGCTAGGATTAAAAGCCGGCACATATTGTCTTAATAATTCAGGGGTATCACGCTCTGGATCGAGCGTGATAAAAATGACTTGTACCTTAGCGGCCTGCGGGCCCAATAATGTCATTGCTTCTTGCATTTCAATTAAGGTTGATGGGCAAACATCAGGACAATGGGTATACCCAAAAAACATCACTACAGCCTTATCCTTAAAATCGGCCAGCGTGCGTGTTTTACCATCAACATCGAGTAGGCTGAAGTTACTGCCAAAAGCCTTGCTACCAGTGATATCCACATTTTTAAAATTAGGCTTTGAATCGCACGCCACTAATGCCAAAGTAATCCAAGCAATAAAAAGTAGGTGAATATAAGTGCGAAAAAAATAACTCATGAGTAATTTTAATTGATGTAATGATCGATTAAAAGGGCAGCAAATAATAAAGCTAAGTAAGAAATTGAATAGCGAAAGGTTTTTTTCGCTAGAGCATCGCTATATGACATATATAAAGCAATTG
The DNA here is from genome assembly GCA_903944725.1 of uncultured beta proteobacterium. Lineage (GTDB taxonomy): Bacteria > Pseudomonadota > Gammaproteobacteria > Burkholderiales > Burkholderiaceae > Polynucleobacter > Polynucleobacter hahnii. The sequence continues at coordinate 65,647 of CAJASX010000083.1, read as the reverse complement.
CATATGCGATAAAAATACCCCCTAAAATTAGTGCAGAAACTAAATAAACCCACCCACTCATGCCGTATAGATATGGCAGTAGAGTAGCAGCAAGTAAAATAAGGGTGTAAAGCAAAATATTGAGTAGCGTAAACCGTTCGCCATGTGTGACTGGCAACATCGGTAAGCCTGACTGCACATAATCATCGCGTCGGTAGAGCGCTAGAGCCCAAAAATGGGGAGGCGTCCAAACAAAAATAATAAGTACAAGTAACCAAGCTTCTGCCGAAACCGTATTAGTTACAGCGGCCCAACCAAGCGCTGGAGGCATTGCTCCCGACAAGCCACCGATGACGATATTTTGGGGGGTAGCAGGCTTTAATAGCCAAGTGTAAATGACCGCATATCCCACAAAAGTAGCGACTGTAAGCCACATGGTTAAGGGATTAGTAAAATTCCATAGCACCACCATGCCTAAAGCGCCTAGCAAAATTGAAAATACAATAATCTGGTACGGTGATAGTTCTCCTGTGGCAGAAGGTCGCCATGCGGTGCGTCGCATTTTGGCATCAACGACTTGCTCGATTAGACAATTTACAGCAAAAGCAGCGCCAGCTAACAACCAAATGCCAACTATGCCACCGATTAAGACAGAGTAAGACACCATGCCAGGAGTAGCTAAAAACATCCCAATCACGGCGCAAAAAACTGCTAATTGCGTAACTCTGGGTTTGGTTAATACCCAATATTGACGCCACTTGGGCATTTTATAAATGGGCTTCAAGTTAAACTCATGCTGTAGTTACCAAACGTAACCGCCTAGGTGACCAGCTAGCCCAATAACTCATGCGAACTAAACAAAATACCAGGCCAGCAGCGCCAGCAGTATGAAGCAATGCGGCAATTAATGGCCATTGAAAAATGACATTAGAGATGCCAGTGAATACTTGTAACAACACTATTAAAAATAAGACGCTTGCCCAAATTCTTAAAGGTAATTGATGTCCGCGACCTAATTGATGACCACGCCATGCAACCCAACTCAAAATAATAAATACCAATACAGCAAAGCATCGATGAACCCAATGAATTGTCACCAAGGTGGCGGCAGTAAGGTAAGTGCCATTATTTCCTTGACCTGCTTCGCGCCAAAATGTAAACCCTCCCTGCCAATCCATTGGTGGCATCCAAAGCCCAGTACACAATGGAAAGTCGGGGCAAGCTAAAACAGCGTAATTAGTGCTAACCCATGCGCCTAAAAAAATTTGGATAGAAAGAATGATTAAACTTAAAACGATGAGTTGCATGGGGAAAATGGCTTGATTCCGCGCCCGCTGCCATTGCCATTGGGGCCAAGGTTGTTGTGCATACCAGACCAAAGCGCCGAAGAAGATCATGGCTAAAATTAAATGGCCGGTAACAATAATGGGCTGCAATTTTAGGGTTACAGTCCACGCCCCAAATGCGCCTTGCAGACAGACCAAAAATAGCAATCCAAGACTGGCATAAACAGCGTGCTTACTTAATGTGTGACGCTGCCGAACTGCAAAAAATAATTGCACCAAAATAAGTGCCCCAAGACTCATGGCTATGTACCGATGGATCATTTCGATCCATGCCTTAATTATCGTTACCGGTCCATTAGGATCTGCGGCTTCAGCCAAACGAATTTCTGTCAAGGCAGTAAAAGGATTTGATGTACCGTAGCAACCCGGCCAATCTGGACACCCTAAGCCAGAATTACTTAAGCGTGTGAAGGCGCCAAAAATAATTAAATCAAAGGTTAAAAAAACTAAGGCCCAATTTAAACGCTGGAAATTTCCCCATTTGCGTTGATAAGACAACACTGCTACTGGTATACCAGCAACAAATAGGCTAATTAAACCTAACTCTAATAAGAGGATGAAGCTGTCATTCATTGCAAACTTTCGCCCATATGGTTAAGTCGCAATAATTTATCGAGGTCTTTCCGAATCGCGGCAAAATCTGCGGGGGATGCTGCCGCAGGAAACCACATCATCTTGTCGCCACGGGGATCAATTAATTGAATTTGCTGCCCAGCATTTTCTCGATTTAACCATTGCTCCCATTGCGCTTTAATAACTGGTGAAGTTGGTGCATTAATAATCTGAAACCCAGCCGTTGCTTGATCGTAAGCACGACCAATGGCTGGATCTACTGCTTTGCCATCACTGACTACCCATACTAAGCGCATGCGAGCGCTTTCTTTGCTTAAGGCTATACGTAGTTGGCGCATTAGATATAAGGTTTTGACGCAAGCATCATTCCCTAAACGACACTCGTCTGCGGGGCGCGCTACCAATAAAGTCCACTTTCCGGTTAGTGGATTATCTAACCATGCTGGGTTAACAGTCTGCGGCGGAATGACAAAGGTACCAAAATTTGTTTTCCCCCCTTCTAGTTTAAAAACATAGTAAGCTAAATAAGATGCAATTACTGGGGCCGCGCAAAATAATAAAAGCAAGATCATTTGAATTCGGCCACGCCGGGTTTGCGGATTAGGCGCCTGCAGCTCTTGTTGCGTAGCAGGTATTAATAATTCCTTATCTTTCACTAGACCCTTTACCGATTGAATTTGTTTGGCGCTGCTTTATTAATCCATGGATTAACCAAAATAAAAATACGCATAAGGCTAAGGCAAACCATTGAAAAGCATAAGCATAATGGCGTTCTATACCGGCTGCTTGCGGTGCCCAAGTGCGTACTAACCCATCGCTGGTTGTTTGCGCTTCTTCCCGCAAAATAAAAGGGAGCTGACTCCATTGATGCTCTACTTGCAAAGCAATAAGATCGAGGTTTTGCTGAATTCGTACCTGATCTTTGGTTTGTGCTGACCTTGCCTCGGCTGGCGAAGCCAAATCTAACACGCGATCGGCATAAGGAAAAACAATGCCTTTTATTTCAACTAACTCAGTAGGCGTTTGAACTTGGGGTAATTGTGTGCGTTGTTCGGCATTACGAGGCACCCAGCCACGATTAATCCAGAGAATATTTTGCTTTCCACCCTCTAAACGTAAAGGCATTAATAAATAAAAGCCTACTTGGCCCTGTGATGGTTTACTGCCACTTGGACGTGGGCGATTATCTAACCAAATAGCCTCACTTGGTAGATAGCGCCCTAAGGCCCGCATGCGCCGTTGATTTGCTTCAGCGAGAGTCCAGTTATTGGCAGCGGCGTCTAATACGGGCAATTGCTCTTGTGCCTGCAGATTAAGGGTCTTCTGCATTTTTTGGGCAGCACGTTGCATTTGCCAAGCACCCAAAGCACAAGCTAATGTAAGTATAAAGAGCATGGCTACGGTAGCAGCAATACGACCAACAACTAAACGTCTAAAAATATTCAATGGTAGGATTCGGTTATGAAATGGATTATTTTGCTAGCCCTCGTTCTCATCATCTCGAGCCTTGGCTCAGCTTTATATTTCATGATGAAAGACAAGGGAGGCAGCGCACGCATGGTGCGTTCGCTAGCCCTGCGGATTGGTTTATCAATTGCCCTATTTGCTGGCATTTGGCTCGCCTACTACTTGGGCTACATTCAATCCACTGGAATTAAAATCAGCCAATAGGCCTCTTGTTTTGTAGCTTTGTAGCTTACTAAGCCAGCTATCTTCTTACATCCAATACACCACAATATAGAGTCCAAGCCAAACCACGTCAACAAAGTGCCAGTACCAAGCAGCGCCTTCAAAAGCAAAATGGTGTTCAGGGGTGAAATCGCCGCGAATGGTTCGCCGTAGAACCACAGTAAGCATCAATGCCCCCAGCATCACATGAAAGCCGTGAAAACCAGTAAGCATATAAAAAGTAGAGCCATAAATACCTGAGGTTAATTTAAGACCCAGCTCTTGGTATGCATGAATATATTCATAGGCTTGAAAACCAATAAAAATAAAGCCCAATAAGACCGTGGCAAAAAGGCTATAAATAGCTTGCTTGCGATGGCCCTCTTGCATTGCATGATGGGCCCAAGTAACGGTAACGCCAGAACTTAGTAATAAAGCAGTATTAATGGTTGGAATGGGCCATGGACCCATAGTCTGAAATTGTGGGATTAAGCCAGCAGGGCCGTCATTAGGCCAGACAGCAGAAAAATCGGGCCACAGTAATTTACTCTCAACATCACCTAACCAGGGCAAACTAATATTACGCGCATAAAACAAGGCTGAAAAGAAAGCAGCAAAAAACATAATTTCAGAGAAAATAAACCAAGCCATTGACCAGCGATAAGAAATATCGACGTTAATGCCGTTTTTGCCTGCGTTCGACTCGGCAATGGTGTCACCAAACCAGTTATACAAAATAAACAAGACCCAGAGCACGCTGCCCAGCACCAGCATGCCAGCCCAACTAGACTGATTAACCCAGGCCGCCATGCCACCGCCAAAACCAAGCAAGCCAATGCTTAGCAGAACTGGATAGCGCGAAGGGTTGGGCACAAAATAATATGGGACTGAATTAGACGACATGGTCTGCTCTCTGTGTAATCAAAAACAATTAAGAATGGTTTACAACTACTTTAACTATCAAGAGAAGGGTGCCCATAAAGATCAAGGCTCCCAATACCCCTGCAATGACTATATGAATAAAACTTAATGAAGCAACATCGTTTTGCAAGCCTGACTTTTTACGAATGCCCAAAAAAGCCCAAAACACTGCGCGCATCGATTGCCAGAAGTTACTATTTTTTTTCATACTAAATAAGCCCCTTGGCGGGCGGCATCGTTACTGCTTTTTGACCGGCATTAATCTCAAAAAAAGTATAAGACAAGGTGATGGTTTTGACATCTTTTGGTAAGGCTCGATCAACTACAAATACCACTGGTAATTCTTTGGCTTGATGCGGTCCGAGTGTTTGCTGCTGGAAACAAAAACATTCTAATTTAGTGAAGTATTCAGTCGCAATTTTGGGTGAATAGCTTGGGATTGCTTGCGCCATAATGGGACGATCAAAATTATTAACCACCTCATACATAATTTGAATCATTTCGCCAGGGTGTACTTCAAGATAGTTTTTGATCGGCTTAAATGTAAAGGGTCCGCGACTATTAGAGTCAAATTCTACCGTGACAGTCCGTGAATAGTCGATCTGAGTATTGGTTGATTTATTGGGCCGAAAAGCGCGCGTTCCGTAATCATTTTTATTGGTTAAAACATTAATACCCGTAACCTCACAAAGCGCTTGATACATCGGTACTAAAGCATAACCAAAGCCAAACATCAACACCACTACCACCATTAGCTTAACTAATATTTGGCGATTAAGAGCGGGAAGATTAGTGAGCATTTAAATATGCGCTTAAATTAAGCCAAGACCACTCTTTTCAACACAATCCCAAGAAAAAATACCAGGGCGATGCTAAAAAGTATGTAGGCCAAGCGCTTATTGTTAGCTTGGGTTGTTGGTTTAGTCACAAGATTTAGTCAGCGTAACTGTAATCATTAATGGGCATGCGCTGGCGAGTTACTTGGATGCATCGGCGCATCAAAGTCAACCTGCGGAGGCGTTTCAAAGGTATGGAAAGGCGCAGGCGATGGAATGGTCCACTCTAGTCCTTTGGCGCCATCCCAAGGGCAATCGGATGCTTTTACGCCTTGGCCACGATACGCAGGTAAAACCACAAAGAGTAAGAAGTAAACTTGCATTACGCCAAAACCCAATGCGCTTACTGAAGCAATCATATTGAAATCAGTAAATTGAGTGGGGTAATCCGCATAACGCCGTGGCATACCTGCTAAGCCTAAAAAATGCATTGGGAAGAAGGTTAAGTTGAAAAAAATTAAAGATCCCCAAAAATGAATTTTGCCGCGGAATTCATTGGCCATGCGTCCAGTCCATTTGGGGCACCAAAAGTAAAAACCCGCAAACATGGCAAACAAAGATCCTGCCACTAAGACGTAATGGAAATGAGCAACCACGTAATAGGTATCTTGCAAGCCAATATCAATGGGTGCCATGGCCAAAATAAGGCCAGTAAAACCGCCCATTGTGAAGACAAAAATAAAACCAATAGCCCAAAGCATTGGCGTTTCAAAAGTCATTGAACCGCGCCACATAGTAGCAACCCAATTAAAAATTTTGACGCCGGTAGGTACCGCAATTAACATCGTAGCGTACATAAAAAAGAGTTGACCAGTAACTGGCATGCCAGTGGTAAACATATGGTGAGCCCAAACGATAAAAGACAATATCGCAATAGATGAAGTGGCATAAACCATCGAGCTATAACCAAACAAAGTTTTTCGCGAAAAAGCGGGCACGATTTCTGAAATGATGCCAAAAGCCGGCAAAATCATGATGTAAACCTCGGGGTGTCCAAAGAACCAAAAAATATGTTGGAACATGACTGGATCACCCCCACCCACGGCTGAGAAAAAGGTAGTGCCAAAATGACGGTCGGTTAAGACCATCGTAATCACACCAGCTAAAACCGGCATCACGGCAATTAATAAATAAGCCGTAATCAACCAAGTCCAGCAAAACATCGGCATCTTCATTAATGTCATGCCTGGCGCGCGCATATTTAATATGGTGACGATGATATTAATTGAACCCATAATGGAGGACGCGCCTAATAAATGAATCGCGAAAATTGCTAAATCCATGCCAGGGCCCATTTGCAAACTGAGTGGTGCATATAGTGTCCAGCCACCAGCTGGAGCACCGCCAGGCACTAAAAAGGAGCCAAATAAAAGGGCTGCAGCTACTGGCAATATCCAAAAACTTAAATTATTCATCCGCGCAAAAGCCATATCAGCAGCGCCAATTTGCAAGGGAATCATCCAGTTGGCAAAACCAACAAACGCCGGCATGATTGCCCCAAATACCATCACCAAACCATGCATGGTCGTTAATTGATTAAAAAACTCAGGTCGAAAATACTGCAAACCCGGTTGAAATAATTCCAAACGAATGCCTAAAGCCATCACCCCGCCAGCCAACAAACTAACAAATGAAAAAATTAAATACATCGTGCCAATATCTTTATGATTTGTCGCAAACAACCAACGGCGCCAGCCATGAGGCTGGTCATGGGCATGATCGTGAACGCTATCGTGGGTAGTTGATATGGTGCTCATAAATGGCTCTCTTGAATTCGATTAAATTAAATGATGGCGATTAAAAAATATTATTTTATTGCTGTACGGGCTGTGACAAAATCTTGAGTTTGAATTACTTCACCGGTTTTATTGCCCCATGAATTACGCGTGTAGGTCATCACCGCTGCTAATTCACCATCGGAAAGCACGCCACCCCATTTGGGCATCGCATTTTTTCCATTGAGCAAAATTTGATAATGGGCTTCTTTGGGACCAAGCACAACCTTACTACCCTCCATTGCTGGAAACGCGCCGGCGCCTTTACCATTGGCTTGATGGCAGGCTGCGCAATTGGCAGCGTATACCTTTGCCCCACGTTCTTTTTGTTCATCTAGCGTATAGGTTTTGCTGGGATCATCAGCGTTACCAGCAATTTCTTTTTTCTTGGCATCAACCCATTTACTGTAGTCTTCTGCAGAAACTACCTTAACCACGATTGGCATAAAAGCATGCTGGGCGCCACATAACTCAGAACATTGGCCGCGAAAAGTACCTATTTTTTCGGCCTTAAACCAAGTGTCGCGCACAAATCCGGGAATCGCGTCCTGCTTGACACCGAAAGCTGGAACAGCCCAAGCATGAATTACATCGTTGGCGGTAGTAATGATGCGTATTTTTTTATTTACTGGCACCACCATTTCATTATCGACCTCCATCAAATAAGTCAGCGACTTTGGGGCTAAGTTATTGACTTGATCGCGTGGAGTCGACAACGTTGACATAAAGCCAATGCCCTCTCCCTCACCTTTAATATAGTCATAGCCCCACTTCCACTGGTAACCAGTGGTCTTGATAGTGATATCGGAATTGGTTGTATCTTTCATCGCTACTACCGTTTTAGTAGCGGGTAAAGCCATCGCAATCACAATGATTAAAGGAATCACAGTCCAAATAATTTCAACTGTGGTGCTTTCATGAAACGAAGCTGCTTTCGCGCCCTTTGACTTACGGTGTTTCAAGATGGAATAAAACATTACACCAAATACACCAACAAAAATAATTGCGCAAATCACGATCATGAACCAATTAAGCCAATGAATCTCTTCCATGATTTTTGTGGCTGGCGCAGGGAAATCGAGCTGATTAACTTTGGGTCCCCCTGGCATATCACCATTGGCGTAGGCTGCTGGCGTTAATGCAACCGCTAGCAATGCGCCTAAATAAAACCAAGCCTTCAAGACTTTTGCTAATAAATTCATCTCATTCTCTATTTGTTGTGCTGCACAATTTATGCCCGTAACACTGCTTAATGGTAAAAATACCCATGTAAATTTTCTACCTAACATATGATTATAGGTTGAAATATGTTCTAGTGAATGCTGTTAAATGCTATTTCAAGAACATTAAAATCAGACTCATATTGGTAGTGAGCACTTACATTTAAATTAATCCTTAAGCTTCTTTGTTTGAATTTGATCTGGACTAATAAAGGCATATTGATTTTGGGTTTTTGATAGGTGCTTATTCACTACCCAAGCATGTCCATAAATTAATTCTAAAGTTAGTTTTTTTGGTAAAAGTAATTGATCCCCCTGCCAGTTTTGCAGGTTGATGGGCGCAGCTAATAAACCCAAAGCATAGGCATCGTGCAACATTAATTGTGCAGACTCATACTCTAAATGAAGATATTCCATGTCCATTACGGGATCGGCATAGCGCTGCTCGATTAAGGCGTCGCCTAAGTCATGCATATCCCAGGCGCTCGGGAGCGCTTGCAGACCTAAGTGGGTCTTTGTCTTCGACTGCAGCGCACGCAATTCTTTACCGGTATCGGGCCCTAAATAACTAAAATTAAGCAACCCCCCCTCAGTTAGGAGCCGCCAAAATTCCGCCAAGATTATTTTTGGATCACTTAATTGTTGCAGCCATAAATTACTCCAAACTAGTCCATAGGCATTAGCAGCGCTAGAAAAAGTTGCTAAATTTGGGGTCACTATTAGCTTTACTTCCTTGCCTCCACCTTTAAGCCATGACCAGAGGCAACGAGCTGAGCGCAGCTTACCTAATTCAATGATTGGTAAATTGGCTTGCGCAGAAAAAAAAATTTGTGCTTTAGGGAAGCGCTTCATTAACCAGCCAGCATGGGAGCCGGGATAATCTGGTGCAATCAAGAGGGTGACGGGCTTGAGCTTTACGATGGCCATTTTCTGGAACATCCGCAAGGCAATTTCTGCGTAAAGCCATCTCAATGAATGGGTCATGCGCTGAGTATACTCAGCCCCCAATGAAAAATTTACTACGCTTAATTGGCTCTTTAATACCCACTAGCTGTATTTTATGTAACCGTTATCAAGCCAATACCACTTGCGAGCAATGCCTACAACTGTTAGGCCAGCAGGCTCTTAATACAACTCCATGTTGTCCTTGCTGTGGCCTTGACCTACCAATTACAACTGGAGGAAAAATTTTAGTACATGACCAGCACTGCAGTCACTGTGTAGCACAATTACCTTACTTTGATTTAAGTCTAAGCATGGCACGATATGAAGGTCTATTAAAAACTGCTGTGCATCAATTGAAATATCACCGTCGCCTTGCCTATGCTATGGGATTAGCCAATTTATGGAATAGTTTAATGAAGAATTCTCTGATGCAATTGCCACCAGCTTATCTTTTACCTGTGCCCCTAAGCCGCCAAAAACTTCGTGAGCGTGGTTTTAATCAATGCCTAGAAATTACCCGCCATCTGACTCTTCCAAAGCAACTGAAACTTTTACCCCATGCATTGCGGCGGCATCACTCTAATTTTAGTCAAATATCTGCTAACCGGAATGATCGGCAACGGGCCTTAAATGGTTTGTTTTATTTTGAACGCCGCTATATAGACCGTTTAGCCGGACAATCGGTTATTGTGTTTGATGACGTCATGACAACTGGTTCAACTTTAAATGAAATTGCTAAAGTACTTAAAAGTCATGGTGTTAGTCATGTTAGTAATTGGGTTATATTACGCACCCCGAGGCAATTAGTAGATGTTTAACATAGTGCTCTTTGAGCCTGAAATTCCGCCTAATACTGGTAATATTATTCGCCTTTGTGCCAACACAGGTGCTCGTCTACACCTGATTGAGCCTCTAGGATTTCCACTGGAGGATGCTAAATTACGGCGCGCAGGTCTTGACTACCATGAATTTGCTAGTCTAGCGGTCTACCCCAACTGGTTAAGCTTTCTGGCTAGAGTAAATGCTTCCCCAGAGCGCATCTTTTTATTAACTACGAAAAGTCAGCAGACTTTTTATCAGCAGCAATTAAGGCCCGATGACTATTTTGTTTTTGGCTCAGAAACCAAAGGGGTGAGTGCTGCAGTACGTGAAAGTGTACCCCTAGAAAATCAACTTTGCCTACCAATGCAAGTTAATAGCCGAAGTCTTAATCTAGCAAACTCCGTGGCCATTGTGGTCTATGAAGCTTGGCGGCAAACTAACTTTAAAAATAGTATCTCAACAACTTAAAAATCTGTTGAGGGCTCTAGCTAGTACTCTGACTTCGCGTCGCGACCCATTAAACCCTGCAAAGCAACTGTTAAGGTTTGCTTACCGAGTAGTACTTCGCTTACTGTAGTGGTAATTGGCATTTCAACTGCTAAGCGATTTGCTAAGGTAAGCAATGCTTGCGCACATAATACCCCCTCGGCCACATGCCCAAGCTCAGACAAAATAATTGACAAAGGTTTGCCCTCAGCCAACAATAAACCGACTCGCCGATTACGAGATAAATCACCAGTTGCAGTCAAAATTAAATCGCCTACTCCTGTAAGTCCCATACAGGTTTCGGGGCGACCGCCAGCAGCTTTTACTAGGCGCATCATTTCAGCTAAACCACGGGTTAATAAAGCTGCTCTGGCATTAAGCCCTAAACCCAGGCCATCACCAATGCCAGCGGCAATAGCGATGACATTTTTTACCGCACCGCCAAGCTCTACACCAATCAAATCATCGCTAGCGTAAATACGTAAATTATCGTGATGCAAAGCTTTTTGCACACTAGTGCATAAGGTCTCTGAAGCGCTTGCGATAGTTAAAGCACAAGGCAAACCTAAGGCCATTTCGCGCGCAAAACTTGGGCCAGTAAGGGCTCCAAAAGTATGCTTAATACCTCGTGCATGAAGCGCTAACTCGCGAGCCACAAGTTGATGTGGTAACAAAGCTGTCTGTGCCTCAAGCCCTTTGCATAACCAGACAATCTGTAAAGGCCCAGAAGCATTTTCTGCTATGCGCCGGACCGTTTCTACTAAACCACTGATGGGAGTTGCAATCACGATCAAATCTTCTGGTCCAATGCGTTGCATGGCCTGCGCAAAATGATCAAAGATCAAAATTGATCTGGGTAAGACGACGCCTGGTAAGTGAGTACTATTTTCTTGAAGCTGTTGCATAGTGCGAGCTTGTGCGGCGCTTCTGGTCCACAGACCGACGGCCTCTGCTGGTAAATGTTGGGCGGCTTGAACGGCTATTGCCGTCCCCCACGCGCCAGCACCAATGACAGTTAGCTTCATAAACCTAAATAAAAGCCAAATTAATTAGGAAGAATAATCTTGCTCTTCTCTTCATCAGTATTTCCTTCGTCCGCGCCCTTAGCTGTCTCTGCTGCTTGGGCTAACCGCTGTTCGTACATCGCATGAAAATTAATTTCAGCCAAATGAATTGGCTGGAAACCAGCGCGACTAACCATATCGGCAATATTAGAGCGCAAATAGGGATACAAAATAGTTGGGCAAGCTATGGCTAACATTGGCTCTATTTGCTCGGCAGGAATATTTTTAAATTCAAAAATACCAGCCTGCTTCGCCTCAATTAAAAACAATGTCTTACCTTCGACACGGGCGGTAATGGTGCCCGATAACATGACTTCAAAGAGCCCATCACTTAAGCGCGCAATACCAATATCTACCTCGACTTGCATTTGAGGTTCGGCTTGTACTAGCAAGATCGCCGGGGTATTTGGCTGCTCTAGTGAAAGGTCTTTTAAATAGATGCGCTGAATTTGAAAAGAGGGTTCAGTCAAGTTTGTTTCGCTCATATTTTCTATTCCATTTGTTTAATTATTCAATAAGCCATCAAGCTCACCCGCTCGATCAAGGGCAACTAAATCATCGTAGCCACCTACATGACGCTCGCCAATAAAAATTTGTGGTACCGTGCGTCGGCCGGTACGCGACATCATCTGTTCGCGTTGCTCAGCATTGACATCGATCAAAATTTTCTCTAAATGATCTACCCCTTTTTTTTGCAATAATTTTTCAGCCATTACGCAATAAGGGCAAACTTGGGTGCTATACATTGTTACTGGCGCCATCGGCTTTACCTTACTTTACTAATGGTAAATTAGCCGTTTGCCAGGCTTTTAGCCCGCCATCCAACAAGCCTACTTCAGCAAAACCCATCTTTTTGAGTTGCTGCGCAGCCTTACGTGATTCAACCCCGCTTTTACAAACTAAAATAAGCGGTAATTTGCGATCTAATTTCAACCGATCGAGATCGCTAGAAATCAAGCTAAATGGTAGGTTTTTTGCATTAGGCAGGTGGCCGCCCTTGAAATCAGCTACTGGCCTTAAATCGAGCACAACTGCCTTGCGACGATTAATCCAGCTAGTGGCTTCAGCTGCAGACAGCCCAACTCCACTAATTAAGGTTGAGATAGTCGGCATGAAAAGCGCTAAGCCTGCAGCAGCCATCACACCAATAAGTGCTAAATTGTCGGTTTGCATTAGAAAGTTCATGCCCTGATTATAGAATGGCTCTATGAAACAACTTGTTCTTATTCGCCACGGTGAATCCACTTGGAACCTTGAAAACCGTTTTACGGGTTGGATGGATGTTGACCTAACCCCCAAGGGGGTCGACCAGGCGCTCGCGGCTGGTAATGCTCTAAAACAGGCTGGCTATGAGTTTGATATTGCCTACACTTCGGTTCTGCGCCGCGCAATTCGTACTTTATGGCATGTACAAGATGTAATGGATCTAATGTGGCTTCCGACGGTGCACAGCTGGCGTCTAAATGAGCGTCATTATGGTGCGCTTACTGGGCTAAATAAGGCTGAAACTGCACAACAGTATGGGGCAGAACAAGTGCATATTTGGCGCCGCTCTTTTGCTGTTCGACCACCTTTATTAAGCCCCAATGACGAACGCAGTTCCCACCTTGATATTCGCTATCAGAAGCTTGACCCGAGCGACATTCCCCTTGGAGAATGTCTACAAGACACGGTTGCACGGGTGCTACCTATCTGGAATGAGTCGATTGCGCCAGCCCTTAATTTGGGCAAACGGGTTTTACTGGTGGCTCACGGCAATAGCATCCGGGCCATAATGAAGCACCTTGATACCATTTCTAATGAAGCAATCATGGAAATTAGTATCCCCAATGGCAAACCAATGGTTTATGAATTAGATGATGACTTGCGCCCACTGCAACATTTTTATATAGAGTAGAGCAAAATAGTCCATTATTCCTTCAGCATTTTTCTTTCTAGTCTTGCTTACTAAATAACTCTATGCGCCGCTTATTTAAAAATCTCGCCCTGGTCTTCATTGGCCTTATCGCTGGTATTGCTGCCACCATTCAACTATCTGCTACAGCCCAACAAAATACTACCTTACCCTTAGATGAACTGCGTACCCTCTCTAATGTATTTGCGCAAATTAAGCGTGAGTACGTCGAGCCTATTGAAGATAGGCAGCTCTTAACCGATGCCGTAAAAGGCATGGTGAGTAGTCTTGATCCACATTCTTCGTATCTAGATAAAAAAGATTTTTCAGAAATGCAAGAGCAAACTACCGGAAAGTTTGCTGGACTTGGTATTGAAATTACTTCAGAAGATGGTTTAGTTAAAGTACTTAATCCAATTGAAGATAGCCCTGCGGCTCGAGCAGGTCTGCAAGCTGGTGATCTTATTACCCGGCTTGATGACAAGCCAGTACGCGGCATGACTTTAGATAAAGCCGTGCGTACCATGCGTGGTGCGCCTGGCACAAAAATTACCTTGACGGTATTTCGTAAAAGTGAAGACCGTACTTTTCCCCTCACCATTACGCGGGCAGAAATTAAAGTGCAGTCGGTCAAGGCTAAAATTTTAGATAACGATATTGCCTGGGTACGGGTCACTAGTTTTCAAGAGCGCACTGTACCCGATTTAGCTAAACGATTAACGGAAATTAGCATTCAAGACCCTAAATTAAAAGGTTTGGTGCTTGACTTGCGAAATAACGGTGGCGGCTTATTACAAGGGGCTGTAGGGGTTGCTGCAGCTTTTTTACCAGCGGGTGCAGTGATTGTTTCGACTAAAGGACAAGCAACTGATTCAAAACAGATTTTTAATGCTACCCCTGATACTTATAAGCTCAGTGAAAGCTCTGACCCACTAGCATTGGTGCCTGCTATGTTTAAAAAAATACCGATGGTAGTTTTAGTTAATGCCTATTCAGCTTCGGCCTCAGAAATTGTCGCAGGGGCTTTACAAGATTACAAGCGGGCAACGATTATGGGCAAGACTAGCTTTGGTAAAGGCTCAGTACAAACAGTAAGGCCCTTAAGCAACGACTCAGCATTAAAAATTACGACCGCTTATTACTACACTCCGAATGGTCGTTCAATTCAGGGTTTTGGCATTAAGCCTGATATTCCAGTTGATCAAAATAAAGATGGTGATCCAGATGATGTTTTGATTACCCGTGAAGTCGACAGCGAAAAACATTTACGTAACAAACAATCGTCTGAAGATGCTTTAATCAAAGATCGCGAAAAACGTCGCCTGGAAGAAATGCAACGCATTGAAGAAAAGAATGCTTCTAAAACGCCTGCTGAACGCGATAAAGATAAGGCAAAAAAACCTCCAGAATTAGGTAGCAGTGACGATTTCATGTTACAGCAGGCGGTTGCTTTTCTTGATGGTAAAGCCGTCATTCGCTCCTCTTCCAAGCTTGAGTAGACCCAAATCTGATTAGCATGAACGACGAGCAGTTACTCCGTTATTCGCGCCATCTTCTGTTAGAAGAAATTGATATTGAGGGTCAAGAAAAGCTTCTGGCCACGCATGTACTGGTGATTGGTGCTGGAGGTCTGGGCTGTGCTGCTGCCCCTTATTTGGTGGCTGCAGGCATTGGCCGCATTTCCTTAATTGATCCAGATACTGTTGAGCTGAGCAATCTTCAGCGCCAAATAATGCACACCCAAGACCAAATTGGCAAGCAAAAGGTTGCTTCTGGCAAAGCTTTTTTAGAGCGGCTAAACAGCGACACAGTTATTACAGCTTATGCTGAAAAAGCAAGCGCCGCTTGGTTAGCACAGATGCTGCCACAGATTGATATTGTCTTAGATTGCACTGATCAATTCAATACTCGCCAGCTAATTAATCAAGCGTGTTTTAAACATCAAGTTCCCTTAGTTTCTGGTTCTGCTTTAGGCTTTGATGCTCAAGTTAGTGTCTTTGATTTTAAAAACTTAAACTCGCCTTGCTATGCCTGTATCTTCCCGCCTGAAAGCAATCCTAGCGAAGTAAACTGTGCCACCATGGGTGTTTTTTCGCCACTGGTTGGCATTATTGGTAGTCTACAGGCCGCCCAAGCACTACAAATACTCATTGGCTTTGGTCAGCCATTAGTTGGGCGTTTACTACTGTGGAATGCCTTGAATACCCGTATTGATGAGGTACAGCTCAGTAAAAATACCGCTTGTCCTGTTTGCAAGACTACCTCTAAAGTGTAATTTAGTTGTTCTCAATTTCTTCTAGGCCGCCATCAACTGCGCCAGTGCTAACGCCTGCTCATCGGTCTCAAGAGCCTGTAAGACTGGGGCTAGATGGGCTTTCAACTTGCCTACATTGGCCTGTAAAATTTCGCGCTTGACCAACAATAGCTGACTAAAATGCATTGAAAAATCAGTCAGGCCCATGGCAAGTAACAGCTTAGTTAATTCGGGGTCGCCCGCCATCTCTCCACACACCGATACTGGAATTTTAGCAAGTTGAGCTTGCTTAATAATATTAACTAACAAATACAAAACTGCAGGATGTAGATGGTCGTAGAGATGAGCTACAGCATGATCGGCACGATCGATGGCCAAGGTGTATTGGATTAAATCGTTAGTGCCAATAGAAATAAAATTAAAATAACGAATAAATAAAGGTAATGCTAAAGCTGCAGCTGGAATTTCAATCATTGCGCCTACTTGAATATGGGGGTCAAAGAGTAGGCCGCGCGTAATTAATTGTTGTTTGGCTTTTTCTAGCAATCGAAAGGTCTCATGGATTTCTTTGGCATGTGCCAACATGGGTATCAGAATCTGAACCTGTCCATGTGCAGAAGCCCGCAAAATAGCCCTTAATTGCGCTAAAAAAATTTCGGGTTCGGCTAACGACCAGCGAATTGCCCTTAAACCAAGTGGCGATGTGCCAGTTTGCAATAAATCGGTAGTATCGCCAATCGGCTTATCAGCACCAATATCGATGGTGCGAATATTAACTGGTAACCCATGCATTAAATCGACTACACGGCGATACTCTTGATACTGTTGCTCTTCATCTGGTAAAGCTTGATTGCGCTCCATAAATAAAAATTCAGAACGAAATAAACCAATTCCAATTGCCCCTAACTCAATCGCTCGGGTTGCATCTTCAGGCAATTCGGTATTAGCAAATAATTTAATTGGCACTCCATCGGCCGTCACCGTACGCGAAAACTTTAAAGTTTGCAACGCTTGCGTATTGATGATGGCTTGGGCTTGTAAGGCACGATACTCGATTAGCAGGCTTTCATCTGGAGCTACAACTACATAGCCTCGTTCGCCGTCAATAATCAGCCAGTCACCATGACGAATCATTTCACTCGCATGCCTAACTCCCAACACCGCAGGTATTTCTAAGCTGCGCGCCACAATGGAGGTATGTGAAGTTTTTCCGCCTAAATCGGTCACGAAGCCCAGAAAGCGAGTATTTTTAAAACGTAACATGTCATGTGGTGCAATATCATGCGCCACAATAATGGCATCACTAAAAACATTTTCTGGAGCTAATACATCTGGAGTTGCTTGCTGCTGCTGACTTAAGGCCTTTAAAACTCGCTCAACCACTTGTCGAATGTCGTGCGCGCGCTCTTTTAAATACTGATCTTCCATTTCTGAAAATTGCTTTAGTAAATCATTTAACTCGCTAGTGAGTGCCCAGGCCGCGTTTAACCTTTGTGTGCGAATGAGTTGCAGAGGCTTTTCAACTAAAGCGGGGTCTGTCAAGATTAGGGCGTGAACATCTAAAAAAGCAGCCATTTCTTGTGGGGCATCTTTTGGCAAGCCAGCGCGTAATTCTTGCAGCTCACTACGTACCTGATCAAACGCCAGCAGCAATTTTTTAGCCTCAGCTGTCTCGCTACCTGGCTCAATTAAATGGTGACTGACCTCTAGAGCAGCGCGGGAAATAAGTACCGCTTGGCCGATGGCAATGCCTTTTGATGCGGGAATGCCCTGCAATGCAAAGGTCACTTATTCACCCTCCCCAAAACGGTTGTTAATTAAAGCTTGGAGTGCCAGTAAGGCCTCATCCGCCCGATCGCCAATAGTTTCTAGGGTCACTGTGCTGCCCAACCCAGCGGCTAGCATCATCACTCCCATAATGCTTTTTGCATTGACCTGTCGTCCATCTCGCGCTAAATAAACTTCACAAGGAAATTCACCAGCCAACTGTGACAACTTGGCTGACGCGCGTGCGTGCAAACCCAATTTATTACTAATTTTAATTTCTACGCTTGGCATTAAAAACCTTCAGAGGCAGTATTAAGACAATTGGTATTTGCACCTATCCGTAAAATACCATTTTGTCCACCCTGTAAGGTTTTTTTAGCTAGCTCGTCTAAATCATCCTGTCGATATGACACAGCCCGCATTAACATTGGTAAATTTAATCCCGTTAATACAATAATTGGCGAAAGCGTTTTACCGGCCAACTGAAATTGACTTATTAAGCGCGAAGCAACATTAGCTGGAGTTGCCCCCATCACGTCTGTTAATACCAAAATACCATTTCCCATATCGACTGCTTGGGCAGCAACAAGTAGTCTCTCTAAACTCACTTTAGCGTCTTCATGGGGTGGAATATCTACCGCCTGAATTTTTTCTGGAAGGATGCCAAAGGTTTGCTCAGCAAACCCCAGCATGGCGCTGGCTAATGGTGTGTGAGCAACAATTACTATTCCGGGCATAGCACTCCAAACCTCTCTTAAGTTAACTGTTTTTCTAAAGCTTGTAACCAATTTTGTGCAACATCAAAACCAGTTTGTTCAGTAATTTCGACAAAACATGTGGGGCTAGTGACATTAATTTCCGTTAAATACCCGCCAATTAAATCTAAGCCAACTAGAAATAAACCTCTGCTCCAAAGTAGCGGTGCCAAATAAGTTGCCACTACTTTTTCTTGGTCACTAAGTAGCATTGCAACACCTTTACCACCCGCGGCTAGATTGCCTCTAATTTCTGAGCCTTGCGGAATTCTTGCTAAGGCGTAAGGTACTACTTCGCCAGCAATTAGTAAAATCCGTTTATCACCCGCAGAAATCTGTGGCAAAAACTGTTGTGCCATCAGTGTGCGATTACCGTTGTCACCCAAGGTTTCGACAATGCTCGCCAAATTTAAGCCATCTGGGCCAATGCGAAATACACCCATCCCACCCATACCATCCAAAGGCTTAACTACAATATCCTGATGTTCAGCATGAAATTCGCAAATTGCCGCGAGTTCACGTGTTACTAAGGTAGGTGGAATTAAGTTTGGAAATTCTGTAATAGATAATTTTTCAGATTGGTTGCGCAATGCACTTGGCTCATTAAATACTCGCGCGCCCTGATTAACTGCAGCCGACAAAATCCAAGTAGCATTTAAATATTCTAGATTAAAAGGCGGATCTTGGCGCATTAGCACTGCTGAAAATTTATGCAGCATGCGTACTTCGCTAGGACCTAGCTGGTACCAAGATGTACTAGTTGGCAAAATCGTAATAGCACAACAGTTAGCAAAAGCAAATTCCGCTTGCCAAAGTAACTGACGGCTTTGGGTATACCAAAGTTGATGACCAGCTATTTGCGCTGCCCGCATCATCGCAATGGTTGAATCCTTTTGCAGCTTTAATGAATCTAGTGGATCACCAATAAATAAAAAATCCATTACTTATAGCGCCTCTGCATTTGGATCAGTTCTCTCTAGCTCTAATGATGCTGCCAATAAAGCCAAACGGGCTACAACCCCATATAAATAAAAACGATTTGGCGCGGTGCTTCCAGGTTGAGCGTGACGATCTGGCATCGCATTTTGTTCAAATGCTAAGGGTACAAAATGCATACCAGGTGCGTTTAAATTTTCATCGGGTCCACGATCGGTATGCACCCGATAAAAACCACCAATCACATATCGATCGATCATATAGACCACAGGCTCTGCAACTGCCTCATTCACTTTTTCAAAAGTATAGACACCCTCCTGAATTAAAACATCGTGTACTTCAAGGCCATCCTTTACCACACTCATTTTATTGCGTTCACGGCGATTTAAACTACCCAATTCGGCGGCATTATGCACCACCATGACACCCATGCCATAGGTACCTGCATCCGCCTTCACCACCACATATGGTTTATCTTTAATACCGTATTCACGATACTTTTTAGCAATTTTTTTTAAGATCACATCGACCTTAAGCTGTAATTGATCTAAGCCTTGTGCTTGATGAAAATCGACTCCAGAACAGTAATCAAAATAAGGATTAATCATCCAAGCGTCAATATTAATGAGTTTTGCAAACTTTTTTGCGACTTCGTCGTAGGCTGCAAAATGATTAGACTTACGTCGCATTTGCCAACCAGCGTGTAATCCTGGTAAAAGATATTGCTCGTTAATCTTTTCTAATATTGGCGGAATGCCTGCGGATAAATCATTATTTAATAAAATTGAGCATGGATCAAAATCCTTAAGACCTAGGCGCTGCTTTTTTAAACCCAAACGAATTAAGGGCTCAAGTAATAAACGATTTCCTTCTGGCAATTCAATCCAAGTAGGCTTTTTAATATCGTCCGATAAACTACCTAAACGTACATTTAAACCGGCTTGCCGCAAGATTGAAGATAAGCGAGCAATATTTTGCAAATAAAACGTGTTGCGGGTATGGCGCTCAGGAATAAGTAATAAATTTTTTGCCTCAGGACAAATTTTTTCAATCGCAGCCATGGCTGCTTGAACAGCCAAGGGAAGCATCTCTGGTGAGAGGTTATTAAAACCACCTGGAAATAAATTCGTATCAACTGGGGCTAATTTAAAGCCTGAATTACGGAGATCAACTGAGCAATAAAAAGGTGGAGTATGCTCCTGCCATTCGAGTCGAAACCAGCGCTCAATAGTCGGGGTGGCTTCGAGCACTTTCGATTCAAGCTCAAGTAAGGGGCCGCTTAAAGCGGTAATCAGATGTGGAACCATTTAGCCATTGTAAGTTTTTTATGGCTAAGTTCAATTTTTAGTCCTTTTGGGCAATAAAAAACGCAGGATCGTGAGATCCTGCGCTCGAAACTAGGCGGCGAATGCTACCTAGGAAGGGTAAATCGATTAAATTTCGTAAGCCTCTTCACTGTGAGAGCTAATGTCTAAGCCTTCACGCTCTTCTTCCTCATTAACCCGTAAGCCAATCATCAAGTCGACTAGTTTAAAGGCGATAAAAGAAACAACTCCAGACCAAATCAAGGTAGTTATCACGCCTTGACTTTGAATCCAAAGTTGGCTAACGATGGAGTACTCTGGTGCAACTGCATTAGCAACATAATCGTAAATCCCAGTGCCTCCTAATGATGGAGCAGCAAATATACCGGTTAACAAGGCGCCTAAAATTCCACCGACTCCGTGAATTCCGAAAACATCTAAGCTATCGTCAGAGCCCAACATTTTCTTCAGGCCAGTAACGCCCCATAAACAAATGATGCCCGCTAGCACACCGATAATGAGCGCTCCCATTGGGCCAACAAAGCCAGCAGCAGGTGTAATCGCCACCAATCCCGCTACGCAACCAGAGGCAGCGCCAAGCATAGATGGTTTGCCTTTACTTATCCACTCGGCTAATGACCAGCCAATTATTGCGGCTGCGGTAGCAAGGTAAGTATTCACGAATGCCAAGGCAGCGCTACCGTTTGCCTCTAATGCCGAACCAGCATTAAAGCCAAACCAGCCAAACCATAAGAGCGATGCGCCAATCATTACATACACTAAATTATGGGGCTTCATGGCTTCTTTACCGTAGCCAATACGCTTACCGATTACGAAAGAGCCAACTAAACCAGCAATTGCTGCATTTATGTGCACGACGGTTCCACCAGCAAAGTCGAGAATTCCTTTTTGCCAGAGCCAACCAGCTTTTGCAGTAATTGCATCAAGTGAGGCAGCATCCTTAATATCGTCGGGACCAGGCCAGAACCAAACCATGTGGGCAATTGGTAAATAGCTAAAAGTAAACCAAAGAATCATAAAAAAGAGGATTGCCGAAAATTTTGCACGCTCTGCAAATGAACCAATAATTAAACAACAGGTAATGGTTGCAAAGACTGCTTGAAACGCCATGAAGACATATTCGGGAATCACAACACCCTTGCTAAACGTTGCGGCATTAGAGTCGGGTGTCATACCGCCTAAAAATAATCGATCCATGCCACCAAAAAATGCGCCCCCTTCAGTAAAGGCAACGCTATAGCCATAAATTGACCACAACACTGAAATAACTGAAAAAATTACCAGGCACTGCATTAAGATTGAAAGCACATTTTTACTGCGAGTTAAGCCGCCATAAAACAGCGCCAAGCCAGGCACTGTCATCAATAACACTAAGGCTGTTGAAACCATCATCCAAGCGGTATCAGCCTTATTGGGTGTCGGTGCTGGAGCTGCTGTAGCTGGCGGGGTTGCAGCAGATAAGGCCGCAGGAGCCGCAGCGGCAGGCTTCGCATCATCTGCAAAAGCCACTTGTGGCACTGTAATTCCAGTGATCCCAATGGCCAAAGCCATTGTGCCACCAGCAACGAATCGTTTCATCCAAGTTAACATTTTGAACCTCTCTTTAAAGTGCGGCCGCGCCGGTTTCACCGGTGCGAATGCGAATAACGTGTTCAATTGAGGAGACAAAAATTTTGCCATCGCCAATTTTTCCCGTGCGCGCCGATTTTTCAATTGCTTCGATTGCTCGCTCTAATATCCCGTCTTCTACCGCCGCTTCAATTTTTACCTTGGGCAAAAAATCAACTACGTATTCAGCGCCCCGGTATAACTCGGTATGGCCTTTTTGACGCCCAAAACCTTTTACTTCGGTGACGGTAATGCCGGAAATTCCAACTTCTGATAGAGCTTCTCGCACCTCGTCAAGCTTGAAGGGCTTGATAATTGCTGTGATGAGTTTCATGCGTTTCTCCGTTGTGGGAAATTAAAAAACTTTGGTTAAAGTAACAAGGCCTTGCGAGCCACCCAGATTTTTTCCCGTTGGGCTGGAGTAAGCATAGGTTCCGCCAGCCGATGCTGCATTGGTAGCAATATAGGCCGCGGAAATACCTAAACCACCTCCTAAGTCTTTGCTTAATCCAATTTTCCAGTCGGTATAACTATAAGTAGGCGTAGTAGCCGAGCTTGTCTGCCCTGCAATATATTGATATCCGACGTGCGCATTGACGACTAAACCCCACAGCCCAGTATCGTAATTAGCGGTTAAATCGGGATAATAAGATCCTGAGCTATTTGAAAAACCGAAAGTGTTTGTCACCGCATAAGAAAACTTTAAAAACCCGCTTACTGGTCCAAACGTATAGCTTTGAGCTGCGTAAATTTCTGTGGTGTTTGGATTGGTTAATGATGAGGGATAATTTTGCGTCGGGTAATAATATTGGAGTACACCAAGGTCTGACATAAAGCCTTCCCCAATAAATTCCTTTTTAAAGCCGGCATAAAAGTCCATCTCAATTGGTGCTGAGACATTATTGTTGCCTCCCTTAGAAGCAGCATCTGAAATCCATGAAATCGATGAGTTCCAGTTACCAATATAGAAACCGCTGGGATGTGCATAATCAAAACCGCCTTGTATTGCTGGGTTAAAGTTTGATTGGCTGATGCCTCGATAAATGTAATTATTGGCTACTGTAACGTTGGCAGTAATAGGGCTAGTATCAGGGCCACTAATTGCGCCAGCCGGTTCTGCTGGTAATGGGGTTGGACTTGGTGAGGCAGGATTTTGGGCAAACGCATTTGCACTCAAAAGTGCTGCAATGGCTAAAGCGATAGCTGACTTATTGAAGGTATTCATAGCTACTCCTTATTCAGGTTAAAAAATTACAAAAAACATCTACGCCTACTTGAGATCAATCATCGCTTTTTGCTACGGGTTATTTGAGGGATTTTTCCCCGTCATTGGGCATCCGCCCCAATAACATGCATTAATTTTGCACTATATTGGTGCAAATGAGCTTTTATTGCCATTAAAGTAGTGGGGGAATCAATAAGACCTAAAATAGGTCTTATAAATCCTCAAACTGCTACTTCTTATGCAAAAACCAAACGAAATTTTTGAGCAAATGCAACGCGTTGCTACTGAGATGCAAAATAAAGTCGGCGATGCCATTCGCAATTCACCTGCGAAAGACCTAGAAAAAAATGTGCGCACAATGATGACGCAAGGGTTTCAAAAATTAGACTTGGTTACACGCGATGAATTTGATTTACAAACCAAAGTACTTGCTAAAACCCGTGAGAAACTCGCTGCACTTGAAGCTAAAGTAGCTGAAATAGAAAAGCTTCGCTCTTAATTGCCGCTTGCTGTTATTTTTAGTCGTGGTCTAAGCGGCCTTGATGCTCCACAAGTTCAAGTTGAAGTACACTTGGCAAATGGCTTGCCCTCATTTACGATCGTTGGGCTAGCCGATACTGGTGTTAGGGAAAGTAAAGATCGGGTGCGGGCTGCCATTATTCAAAGTGGCTATGAATTTCCAAACCGGCGCATCACTGTCAACTTAGCCCCAGCCGACTTACCAAAATGTTCTGGGCGTTTCGATTTAGCAATTGCGCTAGGTATTCTTGCAGCAAGCGCACAAATACCGCTCTCGCAATTAGCTCAGTATGAGTTTGCCGGTGAACTTTCTTTATCAGGAGAACTGCGACCATTTGTAGGTTGCCTTGCAATTGGCATGGCAATGCGTCAAGAAAAATCACCACGCACCTTCATTGTTCCGCATCAAAATTGCAGTATTACTCGCATCATTCCTGATCTTCAGGTGCTAGGTGCAAGTTGTTTAGCACAAGTCTGCGACTTTCTATGCAACCGAATTCAACTCAAACTAGCGCAAAATGAGTTTGTTAATGACGTGAGCCAATTAGTAAATCGATCTACCCACGATATGGCTAATGTGCATGGACATTTAATTGCTAAAAGGGCTCTTGAAATTGCTGCGGCCGGATTTCATTCAATTTTGTTGGCTGGGCCACCGGGCAGTGGTAAGTCAATGTTAGCAAACTGCTTGCCGCAATTACTGCCCGAATTAAATCTTGATGAAGCACTCGAAGTGGCCGCACTTCATAGCTTAAAAAATAATTTCAAGCAAAGTGCTTTTACACCAACCGCTTTGTCGCGTGTAAGACCATTTCAAAGTCCGCATCATACAATCACTGCTGCAGCACTAGTAGGTGGGGGCTCTAACCCAAAGCCCGGTGAAGTAACGCTAGCGCATCATGGCGTTCTTTTTTTAGATGAATTGCCGCAGTTTGCTCGGCAAACCCTTGAAACATTACGAGAACCTTTACAAAATCAACAAGTAACAATAACTCGTACCCATTTTGCATGTCGTTTTCCGAGTAATTTTATGCTTGTAACGGCGATGAATTTATGCCCGTGCGGCTATTTTGGACATCTAGAAAAAAGTTGTATTTGTACGCCCATACAAAAGCAGCGTTACCAAAATAAAATTTCAGGGCCTTTACTTGACCGAATTGATATCAAAATGACTGTCGCACCAGTGCCCCCCGATGCATTTTTTCAAACTCAATGGTCTTCCCAGTCTGGTGAGGCTTCTACCCTAATTGCCCAACGTATTGCTAAGGCCTGGACCGTGCAAAAAAAGCGCCAAGAAAAATTGAATCATGCTTTAGATCCCCAAGAAATAAAAAGGTTTATCACAATTCATCCTAACGATCAGCAAGAATTAAAAAGGGTATGGGAAGTGCTTAAGCTATCTGGCAGAGGTATGCATCGGCTATTAAAAATTGCTAGAACTATTGCTGATTTAGAGGGGCATACTAGAACCCAAGTTTTACGCTCGCATCTGCTTGAAGCTAGCGCTTTAAGTAAACCTATTAGTGGGATGACTAACTGAACTTAATCGGGATGAAAGTCAGCAAAAAAGGGTGCTGCATTATCATCATCTAAATGACTAAGTAGTGCTTCCGAATTGATTGAAGCACTTTTTTTTGGGATGGGCATCAGTAAAGATTGTTGATATATTTGTAGCCCCAAGCCAGGTGTATTTCGTATTACCCAACGTACTCGCATCACTCGATTTATACCATCAATGGGTTTCATCATTAAAAAATAATCTTCGGTAGGAATTCGAATTGGTGAATTAGCTAGCTGATAAAAACCTGCTACCGCAGTAGGCTGAGCGATATCTAAGAGCGCTTGCGAAAAAAGGGCTGCTTTAAGTTGTGCAATTAAACCCCTAGCACTACTAATTAAATTAGGCGGCACTTGAATCGTTGTAATCGAATAGATAGTGTCAGCTACCTTGACAACTTCAAGTGCCTGATTGAAGTTTGTACCTAAATAATTAATTTGACGCTCAAGATGCTGCGGCTTAGCAGGAAATAGGGCGGTATAGGCTTGTTGCTCAACTCGAACTGTACGCCAATCGTATTGTGGGGTGCAAGCATATAAACTAACGACTAGACCTAGTTGCAATAGGGTAACTAAAGACTTAGACAAGCCCAGCCCCATGTGCCTGTTGATCAGCATGGTAACTTGACCGTACCATTGCACCAACCGCCGCATGCGAAAAGCCTAAGTCGTAAGCTTCTGCTTCAAAGACTTTAAAAGTATTTGGGTGCACATAACGCTGTACCGGTAAATGATGAGCTGATGGCGCTAAATACTGGCCAATGGTGAGCATGTCAATTTGGTGCTCCCGCATCTCACGCATCACCGTAATAATTTCGTCATCGGTTTCTCCTAGGCCCACCATCAAACCACTTTTCGTGGCTACGTGTGGAAAGCGTTGCTTAAAATCACTCAACAATTTTAAGGAATGGGCATAGTCTGCGCCTGGTCGCGCTTGTTTGTATAGCCTAGGTACAGTTTCTAAATTATGATTCATTACATCAGGTAAGCCATGCGCGGCATTAGCCGAAAAAATATCTAAAGCTTTTTCTAATCGCCCACGAAAATCGGGTACTAAAACTTCTATGCGCGTGGCAGATGAAATAGCACGGGTTTGTGTAATGCAATTAACAAAGTGCTGGGCCCCACCATCGCGTAAATCATCGCGATCTACACTAGTAATAACGACATAATTCAAGCCTAGTGCAGCAATTGTGCGCGCCAAATTAAATGGCTCTGCAAGGTCAAGTGGATCGGGTCGCCCATGACCAACATCGCAAAATGGGCAACGACGGGTGCACTTATCGCCCATAATCATGAAAGTAGCGGTGCCTTTACCAAAACACTCACCAATATTTGGGCAGCTAGCTTCCTCACATACTGTAACGAGTTGATTAGCGCGCAAAATGGTTTTAATTTCTGCAAAACGCGAGTGGTCTGAAGCCGCCTTAACGCGAATCCAGTCGGGCTTTTTTAAGACCTGTTCAAGCGGCACAATTTTAATTGGAATACGTGCGGTCTTTTCAGCCGACTTTTGTTTGCGCGTGGGGTCGTAGTGACTAGCTGTATTGGGTTTATTGATTGCCATATTTAAAATCAATGTCTATTTTGTAAGTGTCGCTGAAGGTTAACCACTAACCGCTCACTAACGCTGGCTATATTGTCCTCGATCCCAAGGCTTTGCATGTCAACTGTTTTTAACCCCGCATATCCACAGGGATTGATTTGTAAAAAGGGGCTTAAGTCCATGGCCACATTTAAGGCAAGGCCATGATAAGAGGCATGGCGGGAAACCTTCAAACCAAGAGCCCCAATTTTGGCGCCCACCATCTCTGCAGGTAAATTTTCTTGCTCTGCGAGGTAAATGCCTGGTGCGCCTTTATGTCTTTCTGCTTTAACCTTATATTCAGCTAGGGTATCAATTAGCGCCTGCTCGAGCTGATGGACTAAAGTTTTCACCAACAATGACTTGCGCTGCAAATCGAGTAGTAAATACACCACTAGTTGGCCGGGCCCATGATACGTAATTTGACCACCGCGATCGACCTGCACTAGTGGAATAGTTTTACTAGGCGTCAGCAGATGACTAGCATCTGCTGCTAAACCCAATGTAAAAACGGGTTGATGCTCAAGTACCCAAATTTCATCAGGGGTATTGGCATCTCGTGTTTGCGTAAAACTGCGCATTGCCTCATAGGTTTTTACATAATCAACTAAACCTAATTGCCGAACAAGAATGGCAGCCGTTATATTCATTTCCGTTGCTGGCAACTACAGCACCATACTAACCAATGGGTGGGTAGAAAGAGTGCGATAAATCTCATCAAGCTGCTCTCGGCTTGTAGCATTGATGGGCAAAGTTAAACCCAAATAATTGCCGTCTTTTGAGGGCCGCTGTTCAATTAATTTCTGATTAAAAATGGGATCAAACTGCTGGGCAATATGCACAATTGCCGGTAAAAATTCAGGGTTGGCTTTACCCATCACTTTTATCGGAAAAACGGATGGATATTCAATCAACGATTTCTCTTCCACTACGACCCCTTGATAAAAAATAATTTATGACTGCCAAGCAACTTGTCCAAGCCACTCGCCCATAATGATATTGCGAATGCAATGTAGACGCCGATGAAAAAAATGGTCTGCACCGGGCACCACCTGTACCACTAACTCTTGAGGTCTAGCCCAATCAAAAACTGCTTGCAAGGAAATGGTCTCATCAAGCTCACCATGAATGAGGATGGTACTTGCTGGCACTGCAGCTAGCTGCCACTTACCGGCAGCAGCGCCTACCATTACCAGCCTTTCAACAGTTTGTCCCGCTTGCTCTATACGCTGCAACAAATGGCTACAAATAAAACTTCCAAAGGAAAACCCTGCTAAAACCAAAGGCAATGCGGCGGCTTGATTGAGCTCTAGACCGAGTGCTTGCCAGCTGGCTGCCTTGCGCATCCACTTTATTACAGCAAATAAATCATCTATCTCACCCCTACCAGCATCATGTACACCAGCCGATTCTCCTACTCCTCGAAAATTTGGGCGTACGCCAACATAAGCCAAGTGATTAAAAGTTCGGGTTAAAGTTTGTACAACTTTGTTATCCATCGTACCCCCCATCAATGGATGGGGGTGAGCAATCAGAGCTAAGCCGCGCACTAAAAAATTAGGGTCGCGTTGGCAAGCCTCAGGTAAGTCGACTGAAATTTGTATTGGTCCTACCAAGCCCGGAATGGTGATAACTTGCGTGCGCTGATTCATGTAGTGTGAACTTGTCTTGCTACCATAAGCCCTTAATCAATTGAGCCGTCATGCTAACTGTAAGCGAGTTACTACTTGACCCTGTAGCAGATGTGTTTGAATAATTTCTTCAACATCGTTGGTATCGATGCAGGTATACCAAACTCCTGCAGGGTAGATAACCAGGACTGGACCTACTTCGCAACGATCCAGGCAACCTGCTTTATTCACCCGCACTTGCCCAGCGCCAGCTAGGCCAAGCTCTTTAATCCGTTTTTTGGCGTAATTGAATAACGCTTCTGCACCATGTTGCGCACAACAATTTTCACCATTACTGCGATGATTTAAACAAAAGAATAGGTGCTGTTGAAAATACATAAAAAAATTATAGTCTTTACCTTATCGCACTTGCTGCTGCCGCATAAATACCCTGTTTTGCACTAGCCATAACAAAGCACAAGGCAACCAAAGCCAAGAGACCCATTGCATTAGATCATTAAAATGTACTAGACGCCCTTGGTACCATGCCCGCAAAGTTAAAACAAAATAGGGGTTATGGGGTAACCAGTTAACCGCCAAGATAATTAGCAATAAACAAGTGGGGGCAATGATTACGCGCGCCCTCGTCGATAAACGCAAGCCTAAAAATAAGGCCAATGAACCGCTAATCATGCCCCAAACCGAGCCGGTCGTAAGCCATGAAAAACTGAGTTCGAAGCCAAATTGCAAAGCCGTAAAAACTGTTTTAATTATCACTGAGGTTAATAGCAAACCATTTAATAAAAGCCAAAGTGGAGCTTGGCGAGTCATGCCCAATGAAAACAATAGGCCCACACCCAGCCAACAAACCGCGGTAATTAACATTTCTTGCAATGCTGGATTGAAAATCACGGGTCCCCAAGCTATGCCAACAAATGCTTGATTACTTAAGGCGCCCATGCCTAGCCAAGAACTTTGTGGATAAATTTGGGCCCATGGAAAAAGTAAAAACAAAGCGCATAAGGCCCAGTTCATGCCGAACCACCGATCAAAATGTTGCCTTAATATGCTGCCTGATAGCCACTTAGGGCCTAATGGAATTGCTAAGAGCGCACCAATCAGCCCTCCAGTTAAATTAGCCCACCAATCGGTCTTGCTTGGAATGCGGGTCGGCAACCAAATTTGGGCGGTTTCAACTGCACCTGCTAGGAGTGCTGAAAAGACCACGGCAACAGTCAAGGCAGTTATGCCACGCCAACGTGGAAATACCGCAAATACAAGGAGAAATCCGAGTGGTATGTAAGCCAATACATTGGCAATTAAATCAAATACTGGAATCACTCGAGGCATTGGGGCATGCCACCAGGCGCCTGCTGTTACCCCATTCTGAAAGTCAAAATCGAAGGGATTAAGACTGGCATAAATGACTAAAAGCCCATAAATAATGGTAAATGCCCGTGCCAATGGCATAGCCTTTAATGGCCAAGCTAGCTTACGGGGTAAACGCCCTTGCGATCTCATCTCACCATTCTAGGTCAGACCTTTCTACAATAGCAGAATGAACTGGAATTGCATCTTAGAACGGGTAGCCCAAACCACCTCAACCAACGACGATTTACTATTACGTTGGCGTGCTGGAGAATTAATTGACCCTGTTGCTAGAATGGCAAATTTGCAAACTGCTGGAAAGGGGCGAGCGGGAAGAAAGTGGCAAACCCTGCTTGGTGATTCCTTATGTTTTTCTTTAGCCTATCCTTTTAAGCGAACTCCTGCAGAGCTGAGCGGTCTTAGCCTAGCTGTAGGTATCGCAGTTATTAATGGCATTAGTACTGGGTTAAATATATCGTTAAGACAGCTTTATGAAAATGGTTTGCGCTTGAAATGGCCTAACGATATTTTGCTAGGCGATAAGAAACTAGGTGGCATTTTGCTTGAGGGTGGTCAAACACAAGCGGATCAACCTACCTGGATGGTAATTGGTATTGGCTTAAATGCTACTAATGCCATCAGCCTAGAAAGAGCTGTTGGTGCAGAGATAGCTGTGCTTGAAACTTTGGTTAACCAGCCAAATCAATTACCTGCACTAGATGTTATCTGGCTCAAAATTCTCGACCAATTAGGGCTCGTCTTAACTGAGTTTGAGGAAAATGGTTTTTCTACACTACAAAAAATTTGGTTGGAATGGGATGCCTATGCCAATCAAGCTGTAGTAATTACCGGCCCTGGTACTAGTCCACAAACTGGCACTGCCTTGGGGGTTAATCCCAGCGGCGCACTGATACTTGAGCAAGGTACAAATCAGGTTTTAATTCATGCTGGCGATGTTTCTTTACGGGGCCAAGCATGAGCCTTTTACTTTTATTTGATCTGGGCAATAGCCGCCTTAAATGGGCGGCTGTAGAACAAGATGCCTTGCCTAGTGAGCGCGATAAAAAAGTTTGGGCCTTTAGTGGTGCGATTGATACCAAGCTCTTACTTTCTGCCGAGCATAGTCAAGAATTAGCACAATACCTTTTGCAAACGCTTCCCCAGCCAGCAAAAATTGCTAGCTGTAGCGTTGCATCTTCACAAGCAGGCCATCATTTACAAAGTTTGTTGGCGCCTTGGTCAGCCACGCCATGGCTGCATTTGCAGGGCGATAGCTCTTTTGTTGGCTTGCGCACTCAATATGAAAAACCAGCTACGCTAGGCGCTGATCGTTGGGCAGCATTAATTGGTGCGCGAACTTTATTTGGCGGCAATGCTTTACTCCTTAGCGCTGGTACTGCAAGCACCATTGATTTGCTGGGCAGCAATGGAGTTCATTACGGCGGCTGGATTTTGCCTGGCCTTTCCTTAATGACCAATAGCCTAGCTACAGGTACAGCGCAACTTCAAGTACCCAATGATGACAAAATAAGTTGGGGTTTTGGTTTAAGTAGCGCTGCTGGTATTCAGACTGGTTGTATCGCCGCTCAAATTGGCGCCCTACATGAAGCCCTTGCTTTGGCCGCTGAATTACATCATCCCATTGAACGTATTTTCTTAGACGGCGGCAATGTACCCCCATTAATCACCGCAATTAACGCAAGTGCGGGATTTAAAAATTGCGCACTTGAAGTGGCAGATCGGCTAGTGCTTAGGGGGCTTTGGGCTTGGTTACGGCAAAATAATTAAGGCTTATGACGAATTCGCCCTAACAAACTGGTGGTTGACCGTTCGTATAAAAATGGAATTGCGCATGCCTTGCCCCCCCATGTTTTGACTAAACAAGTTTCTGCTAAGGCATCGATTTCGTAATCTCCTCCTTTTACATAAATATCTGGACGAATTTGCGCGATTAATTCGACCGGACTAGCCTCATTAAATAGCACGACCAAATCGACGCTAGCCAAAGCGGCCAATAGCGCTTGCCGATCGGCCTCAGCATTAATTGGTCTATCTTCTCCCTTGCCCAATAGCTTGACCGAAGCATCTGAATTCACCCCCACTACCAAGCTAGCCCCCATTTGACGAGCCTGAGCTAGATAGCTGGCATGCCCACGGTGCAAGATATCGAACACCCCATTGGTAAAGACCAGTGGGCGTGGAAGTTTAGCCAACGCCTTTAGCAAGGCTGTTGGCTGCGTAATTTTGGCCTCAAATACAGGTAAAGGTAATGGCATACCAGCATATTAAGCTGGAATGTCTTAGACTTGCTCTTTTGCCTTTCATACTCAAATTCACAAGGGCATTTTTACTCATAGGTAAATAAGTATGGTTAAGCTCAAATTTGTTACTTTTTGTTGCCTCGTTTGGGGTGGCCCATTGATGCTAGTGCAGGCTGCTCCAAGCCAGTGTAGCCCTGTGCTTGCTCACACTTTTCCTCGTCTACAAGATGAGGTTCCTCAAAATTTATGTCAATACCAAGGCAAAGTCGTATTGGTTGTAAATACCGCCAGTTATTGTGGCTTTACCAGTCAATATGAAGGTTTAGAAAAAATCTATGCCACCTTTAAGGACCAAGGCTTAGTGGTGCTTGGTTTTCCCTCTAATGACTTTGGTCAGCAAGAGCCAGCGAGTAATAAAGAAATTGCTGATTTTTGTAAAAATACTTATGACGTCAAATTTCCGATGTTTGCCAAAAGCGCAGTCACTGGGAAAAATATAAATCCCTTATTTAAAATGCTCGTGGCGCAAACTGGTACTACTCCTAAATGGAATTTCTATAAATACCTGATCGATCGAAATGGCAAGGTGATTGATTCTTTTAACAGCATGACAAAACCCGAAAGTAAAGCAATAACTAGCGAAGTAGAAAAACTGCTAAAAGAGAAAGTGCTCTAAGCCGAATGATGAAAAAAAAGCAGATTGCGATTGTTGGTGCTGGTATAGCTGGCTTAGGCTGTGCCTATGCCTTACGCCAATCTCCTTTACTAGATGTGACCTTATTTGAAGGTGGTGACCATCTAGGTGGGCATAGTAATACGCTAGATTTACATCTCACGACTAGCACTGGGCCAGTGAGCTACGGCATCGACACTGGCTTTTTAGTATTTAATCGTAAAACCTATCCACGTTTATTACGTTTGTTTGACGAATTAGGGGTGCCAATTGCCGCTTCTGAAATGTCGTTTTCAGTCACCATTGAAGAACAAATTAATGCGCAAGCGCAGAACGCTAAACCCACCCGCCTACTAGAGTGGGCTGGTACCGATCTCAATGCATTTTTTGGGCAACGCAAAAATATATTTAAGCCTAGTTTTTGGGGTATGGCGTATGACATCATGCGCTTTAATCGCTTAGCGACAGCGCTGGCTTTGGAACAAAAACATGAAGTCCATACTAGCGTCGATCGGCATGAGAGTATTGAGTCATTCTTAAAGCGCCATCGCTTTGGTGCACGTTTTCAAAATTGGTATTTTTTACCGATGATCGGTGCTATTTGGTCTTGTCCAGTTGAACAAATGCTAGCGTTTCCAATTTTAACGATGGCACGTTTTTGTCATAATCATGGTCTTTTAAAAATTCAAGGGCGCCCCCAGTGGCTAACCGTTCAAGGTGGCTCACGAGAATATGTGCAGCGCTTAGTAAGCGCATTGCAATTGCATGGCGTGCATATTTGTAAGGAAAAAGTATTGCAGGTTTCAGTTCCTGAAAATATTGCTACTAAAACCCAGATTGGCATTCAAACTACACAGGGAGTTCGCTATTTTGACGAAGTAGTAATGGCCTGCCATAGTGATGAAAGTTTGCATTTAGTCCAAGGTAATAGTGCAGCCGAAAAGGCGGTTCTTGCGCAGATTCCATACCAGCAGAACCGCGCTATCTTACATACTGATAGCTCCTTTTTGCCCAGCAAGAAACGGTGCTGGGCTGCGTGGAATTACGTAGCACAAGTTAGCCGTGAGGCGCCTAGTACAGGGGCGGTTAGCGTAAATTATTTAATTAATAAACTGCAACCACTACCTGCGCAACTTGATGCAACACCTATTATCGTTAGCCTAAACCCCCTGCGTGATCCTAAGCCAGCAACTATTCATGCTGTTATTCATTATTCTCATCCGCTCTTTGACGCTTGTGCTATTCAGGCCCAATATGATCTTGCACTAATGCAAGGAAAATCTTCAATTTGGTATTGTGGTGCTTGGACTGGATATGGCTTTCATGAAGATGGTTTACGTTCTGGCGAATTAGTGGCCGCAGACCTGCTTGAGCGCTTGCACGCCCTGTCAACACCAGCCGCTCAGCAAAGCACTACTTAAGTGAAGAAGTCGCAATGACCCAAGCCCAACTGACTTTTGGCATTGTCAAACATACCCGTTTTCGGCCTAAACACAACTCGTTTGGATATGGTGTTTTTACTCTCAAAATTCCGATGCGTTTACGTCGAGCCGATCCGCAGATTTTAAGCCGCCATGGTTTAGGTGACAATCAATTTCGTTTTATTTCTTTTTATGACAAAGATCATGGGCAAGGCAATACCAATTCACTTGCTTGGCTAGAATCCCTCTTAGCCGAATATCAGATTGATGGTGTTGATGGCGAAATTTGGCTGCAAACTTTTCCTCGGGTATTAGGCTATACCTTTAATCCAGTGAGTTTTTGGATTTGTACCCGCGCTAATGGTGAGGTACGTGCTGCAGTAGCGGAAGTAAACAATACTTTTGGTGAGCGGCACTGTTACTTGCTGGCCAAACAATCGGGAGACTCGATTCGCTCTGGCGAAACCTTAACTAGTCGAAAAGTATTTCATGTTTCGCCATTTTGCGAAGTAAGGGGTGATTACAATTTTCGCTTTTTATTTGCCCCAGATAGCCAAGCAAAAAACCGCACCCTATATCGCATTGAGTTGCTAGAAGAGGGATTGCCACTGATTCATACGAGCGTTAGCGGCACTGAACGACCCTTAAATCGGCGTAATTTACGCTTGGCAATCTTGCGTTATCCTTTAATGAGTATCGGAGTGATTGCCCGTATTCATTGGCAAGCCGTTAAATTATGGTTTAAAGGAGTACCTTTTCACTCTAAACCCCAACCGCCTGAATGTGAAGTGACCCGATGAATCGACCTGGACAGCCTTTACTAGCAAAGTTGAACTTCTCTAAAGCGCCTATTGCGCCGACTAGCTATCGCAATATTCCACTAGCTGCCAAAACAATTTTGAAAATGCTGGCGCATTTAAGCGCAGGTCACTTATCGGTAGTCTTGCCAAACGGTGAAATTCAACACTTTGGTCAAGCAAGCGATCCTATGCATGCTGAGATTCACGTACTTGATTGGGGTTTATTTAGAGATATATTGCGTCATGGAGATATTGGTTTTGCCGAAAGCTACATTCGTGGCAAATGGGAAACACCCAATTTAAAACTGCTACTTGAGCTTGCAATTCGGAACCGCACCATCTTAGAAAAAGCAATCTACGGCAGTTGGGCAGGATCACTAGCCTATCGACTAAAGCATTGGTTAAGACGTAACTCTAAAGCTGGTAGCCGTAAGAATATTCATGCTCACTATGATTTAGGAAATGCTTTTTATGGCTTATGGCTTGATCCAACCATGTCTTATTCAAGCGCATGGTTTGGTGCTAATGAGCAGGCATCATTGGCGCAAGCACAAAATGCGAAATATCAACGCATTCTTAAATCCTTAGCATGCAAGCCTGGTGATGCAGTTCTTGAAATTGGCTGTGGCTGGGGTGGCTTTTTGGAAGTAGCCACGCGTGCTGGCCTAAACCTCACCGGCCTAACTCTTTCTCATGAACAAGCCAAGTTTGCTGATGACCGCATTACTAAAGTATTACAAGAATTTCGGTTTGAAAATAATCCCGCTTTTAAGCAGCCCATTAATCACGCTGTGCGCTTACAAGACTACCGCGATTGTCATGAGCGGTTTGATGGCATTGCCTCAATTGAAATGTTTGAAGCGGTCGGCGAAAGTCATTGGTCAGAATATTTTCGCAGTATTGCTGCTTGCCTTAAGCCCAATGGTAAAGCCTGCATCCAAACGATTGTCATAGCCGAAGACTTATTTGAGCGTTATCGCAATAGCACTGACTTTATTCAGCAATATGTTTTCCCTGGTGGCATGCTGCCATCAAGGCAAGCTTTTATAATTGAGGCGGATAAAGCAGGGCTGCAGATCGATGCCGAATTTGCATTTGGAATTGATTATGCGAAAACTTTAGGTATCTGGTTTGAGCAATTTAATGCCAAATTACCTGAGATCAAACAATTAGGATTTGATGAGGCTTTTATTCGGTTATGGAATTTTTATTTAATGTATTGTGCTGCAGGTTTTTCAGAGCAAACTATTGATGTCGTGCAGTTTACATTAAGCCACCGATCCATAAAAAGCCAGCTGTAATGAGTATGCGACAACCTGGAATTACGAACTTTGCTGGCCAGCGCGTTTGGGTCATTGGAGCGACTAGTGGTATTGGAGAGGCGTGCGCAAAAGCACTTATTACAGCTGGCGCAAAAGTTGCCGTATCTGGGCGTCGTCTTGATCGCTTAATAGCGCTTTGCAGCCTAGGTCAAGTTGATCAATGCCTAAGCTTGCCGCTTGATGTAACTGCTACAGAGCAAATTGACCAAGCCTACCAAGATATTGTTCGACATTGGCATGGGCTTGATTTATTGTTGTTTGTATCAGGAATCTACATTCCCTTGCGTGCTGATAATTTTACATTTGAACTGGCAGAGCAAACGATTAATGCCAATGTTCTTGGCCCAATGCATGCTGTCGCAGTGGTGCTGCCTGAAATGCTCCATCAACAAGCTGGGCATATAGCAATTGTAGGTAGTGTGGCAGGCTATAGTGGCCTTCCTAAAGCGTTAGCTTACGGCCCTAGCAAAGCAGCCATGATCAATTTTTGTGAAGCCCTATTTTATGATGTACAACCGCGTGGCTTAAGCGTACACATGATTTCACCAGGCTTTGTTGCCACGCCTGCCACTGCACAAAATGATTTTGTCATGCCTGCTCTAATTAGCCCAGAACAAGCCGCACACGAAATTTTAGCGGGAATACAACAAGGTCAATTTGATATTCATTTTCCAAAACGCTTCTCCGGTTTCTTAAAGTTTTTGCGCTTGCTTCCTTATCCAATTTACTTTTGGATTTTACGACGCTTTGTAAAAATTTAATGCCACCTTTAATGACTTACTTATACTTCTCTTTACGCACTTTTTCAACTAAATAATCCATCGTTTGAATTGCTTTTGCCTTAGTTCCAGCAATCGATGGTGATGTGACAAAGCGACCCTGAACAATGATGCTTGGTACGCCATCAATACGATAATTGGTGCTGAGTTGGTTTGCATTACGCGCCTTTGACACGGTAGCAAACGAGCGAAAGGTAGTTAAAAATGTATTGCGGTCGAGCCCCTGACCGACAGCCCAATCGGCAATATCATTTTCAGTTAATAAGCGCTTATTATCCTTGTGAATTGAAGTCATCACTTTATTATTTAAAGCGTCACCTTTACCCATTGCCTCTAGGGTAAAAAATAATTGACTATGTACCAGCAGGTCATCACGAAATGCGACAGGTACCCGCTTAAAAACCACATCTTTGCCTTGGCGAGCAACCCAGGCGCTAAGCTCAGGCTCAAACTCAAAGCAATGGGGGCAGCCGTACCAAAAAAATTCGATCACTTCGACCTTATTTTTGACTTCAACTGGCTGCGCAGTAAGCAAAATTCGATAATCAATGCCTTCCTGAATTTTTAGATTTCCTGGCTGGGGATTTGCGGTTTGAGCGCTTAGCGGGCCCAAGGGCAGAAGACTAAAAGCTGCCGCAAAACTAATAGCATAAAGCTGTCGATATAAGGAGGGCAATGAGATCATGATTTATTAGCTCGAATAATGGTGGGTTTAAGGCCAAGACTACTTAATTTACTGGTAATTGGTTTGGTATCTTCGGCTGTCACAAAAGGACCAATCCGCACTCGCCAGACGATATTTCCATCGACTGTTGCATCACTCAATTGCGCCTGAATACCCTGAATTGCCAAACTTGCCTTTTGGGCATCTGCTTCAGTTTGCTTACTAAAGGCGCCTACTTGAATAAAAAAAACGGGCTCGGTATTTTTGGCTTCCGCACTCTTGGCATCAACTGGCTTTTGCTCGGGTTTTTTACCATTTGCAATATCGCGAATGGGGTCGGCTTTGTCATCTGCTGGCTTTTTGCCTTGTAAGGGTTTATTTAGATCTAAAGAAGGTATCTCCAGTGCGCTTTCATCTTCGATAGGAATTGCCGGTTTAATTATTAATGGCAAATTTGGCGCCCGAATTCCAGGCTTTTCTTGTGGGGGGGTCTTGGATAAATAAAAAGCCACCCCCAAGGCTAAAACTAGGCCCAAGGTTAGTCCTAAAATTAAACCTAAGATAGTGCCGCCAAATTCTTTCGTCGATTGCATTTTCATTCCCTTATCTTACATTTTGCTGGGAGCAGATACCCCTAAAATTGCCAAACCATTTTGAATTACCTGACGGGTTGCTGCCAACAAAGCTAAGCGCGCATTTTTTAACTCTAGATCTTCAACTAAGACGCGATCTGCATTGTAAAAGGTATGGAAATCGCCTGCCAAATCGCGTAAATAAAAGGCTAAGGCATGTGGGGCTAAATCTGCTGCGGCAACTGTGAGTACCTCTGGATACTCGGCTAAGCGGCGTAACA
The DNA here is from genome assembly GCA_903944725.1 of uncultured beta proteobacterium. Lineage (GTDB taxonomy): Bacteria > Pseudomonadota > Gammaproteobacteria > Burkholderiales > Burkholderiaceae > Polynucleobacter > Polynucleobacter hahnii. Next base: position 26,836 of record CAJASX010000083.1, on the reverse strand, counting down.
GGTGATCTGCAGCCTTACTGTTTAATAAACTCAAGTTAGCATTGGCAAGCTCAATCGTCTTACCGTGCCATTGCGCTAAAATTGAGCAAATGCGCGCATGGGCATATTGCACATAAAAAACGGGGTTTTCATCGTTTTGTTGTAAAGCTAAATCAATGTCAAAAATAAACTCGGTATCAGCTTTGCGTGAAATTAGAAAGAAACGCACTGCATCCCGACCCCGTTGAAGTGCGAGCGAACGTTCGGCAGCAGAAATGGCATCATGAATACCGCCAGACCATTCAATTAAATCACGCACGGTGACATATGATCCGGCTCGCTTAGAAAGCTTAACTTCTTCACCATTGCGCATTACGGTAACCATTTTATGCAAGACATATGTTGGGTAATTGCTTGGAATTGGCCACTGACGCTGTTGTGCCACTCCGTGTAAACCTGCACGCACCCGCATGATGGTGCCATGGTGGTCGCTGCCTTGGATATTGATAACTTGCTGATAGCCACGTTGCCATTTGCTGGCATGATAAGCCACATCGGGAACAAAGTAGGTAAAGCTGCCATCTGATTTACGCATTACCCGATCTTTATCGTCACCATTGGCAGTCGTCTTAAGCCATAAGGCGCCATCAGCCTCATAGGTTTTACCAGCGGCCTCTAAATCGGCAACAATCTTTGCTACACTTCCATCGGCATACAAAGACGATTCTAGATAGTACTGATCAAACTGCACCCCAAATGTTTTTAAATCGAGATCTTGTTCGGCGCGTAAATAAGTAATTGCAAATACGCGAATAGCCTCGAGATCTTCTATTTGATGCTCTGGCATCGTCCGATATGCAGAAGCAATATCAGCAATGTACTCTCCGTTATAGGCGAGCTCTGGCCAATTACTATCACCTGGTTTAAATCCCCTTAAACGCGCTTGCACTGACTGGGCTAAGTTGGCTATTTGGGCCCCAGCATCGTTGTAATAAAACTCTCGGTGAACCTTTAGCCCTTGGGTAGTTAATAAGTTTGCAATTACATCGCCTAAGGCAGCCTGCCGGCCATGCCCGACATGCAAGGGCCCAGTTGGGTTGGCCGAAACAAATTCGATCATCACTTTAGCTGGTTCGGCACTGTTTGATTCGGGTTCTAATTTAAGCAAACCAAAGTTTGCTTGTTCTACTAAAATTTCTTTGATGACTGCAGTCTTAGCTTGATTACTAAGACGAAAATTGATAAACCCTGGCCCTGCGACCTCACCTGAACCAACAAGATCGGCATAATTGGCTTGCGCTTGCAGATTAGTCAATATTGTTTGTGCCAATTCACGTGGATTTAGCCGCCACAACTTTGCCAGCTGCATGGCAATATTGCAAGCTATATCACCATGATCAATCGACTTAGGCCGCTCAAGTTGCGGAATTGGTAAGTCGCTTGGTGACAAGTTGTGAGCTAGAGCCGCCTGCTGTAAAGCCAAATTTAAGCGCTGAATTAACTGGTTCTTTTGGGTTGTCAACATAGATTAATGAGTTTATCAGGGGCTGATGGTAAGCTCGATAGGTGATTTACCATTTTCATTCTAAAGCTGGCCCCGATGTGATCATGTTAAGTGATCTCAGTGAACGCATTTTTTCAGTCTTGGGCAAACCATTAGAGCAACGTGGGATCCTTACTGCTACTCAACTTCCCGATTTAATTTCATTGCTTGAAGGTGCCATTGTTCAAGATCAAGAGCAGCGTCAATCTCAAGGAAGCCCCCAATCATCATTACAGTCGCTAGGCAATAACCTGAGCTCGCCAGTGGCCAAAGGTGATCCTCTTGGTCGGCGCGCCTTTCCATTTTTGGAGCTGATGAAACAGGCGGCAGCGGCACAAGAACCCATTGTCTGGAACCTCTAATCACACTATAAGAAGAGCCAATTTAGTGGCTCTACTTTAAGTACGGCCTTTAGTCAAATTGGCTGGCGAGTGAGCGCTGTACAACTTCAATGGTTTCATTGCGTCGGTTGGCTAAGTCAAGCAATTGATCTTGACCCACTTTGCCCACATTGAAATATTGGGCATCTGGATGCCCCAAATAAAACCCACTAACACTCGAAGCGGGGCTCATCGCAAAAGACTCAGTTAAGGTCATACCAATGTCTTCCGAACCAAGTACACGCAATAAATCTTGCTTTACTTCATGGGCAGGGCAAGCTGGATAACCTGGTGCTGGTCGAATGCCACGATACTGCTCAGCAATCATTTGTTCATTACTGAGTTGCTCGGTAGAAGCGTACCCCCATAGATCGGTTCGAGCCCGCCAATGCATTAGCTCAGCAAACGCTTCAGCTAAACGATCAGCTAAAGCCTTAAGCATAATGGCGCTGTAGTCATCATGTTGCGCTTGAAATTGCGCCACTTTTTTCTCGACCCCATGGCCTGTTGTCACTGCAAAGCAGCCCACATAATCGGCGATACCAGAAGCATGGGGCGCGACATAATCAGCTAAGCTACGATTTGGGCGCCGCTGACCATCGACAACCGGTCTTTCGCTTTGTTGCCGTAGGTTATGCCACACAAATAAGGGGTGGTTACGCGCTTCATCGGTATATAAAACAATATCGTCACCAATTGAATTAGCAGGATAAAAAGCTAGCACGCCATCGGCCTGTAACCACTGGCCTTTAATTAATTTTTCTAACATTGCCTGCGCATCTGCAAATACTTTGCGGGCTTCTATGCCAACGATTTCATCATCTAAAATTGCTGGAAACTTACCCGCTAAATCCCAGGTTTGAAAAAAGGGGGTCCAATCAATAAATGGGGCTATTTCGGCAAGTGCATAATTTTTAAAGACTCGGCGACCAATATATTTTGGTTTGTGTGGCTGCCAATTTTGCCAATCAATTAATTCCCGATTATTGCGAGCAGCTTCTAAAGTTATCAAAGGGGTCTTGCGTTTATTTGCGTGCTGCTCACGAATACGCACATAATCTTCCTGTAGTTCAGTAATAAATTTTTTCGCACCTTCATCAGAAAGCAAATTTGATGCTACCGAAACTGAGCGGGAGGCATCGGGTACATAGACTACTGGACCATCGTAGTGAGGCGCAATTTTCACCGCAGTATGTACTCGTGAGGTGGTGGCACCGCCAATCATTAAAGGCAATAAACGTTCCCGAAAATATGTATCGCGTTGCATTTCTTGTGCAACATAGGTCATCTCTTCAAGTGAAGGTGTAATCAGGCCAGAAAGGCCAACGATATCGGCCTGCTCTTCTTTGGCTTTCTTTAAAATTTCGGCGCAAGGTACCATCACACCCATATTGATAACATCAAAGTTATTGCATTGCAAAACTACGGTAACAATATTTTTACCAATGTCATGTACATCGCCTTTAACCGTAGCCATAACAATTTTACCCTTGGCCTTGGCCTCACCACCACCGGCAATATGAAGACGCTTTTCTTCTTCAATGTAGGGAATTAATACTGCTACTGCCTGCTTCATAACGCGAGCACTTTTTACCACTTGCGGCAAAAACATTTTTCCTGCGCCAAATAAATCGCCAACCACATTCATACCATCCATCAAAGGACCTTCAATTACCTCAATGGGTCTGCCGCCAGAGCCCATAATTTCAGCACGGAGAGTCTCGGTATCTTCCACAATATATGTCGTGATACCGTGCACTAAAGCATGCGTTAAACGTTGGCGAACTGGGGCTTCTCGCCAGACTAAATTTTCTACCTGCTTGCTGGCATCGCCTTTAAATGTTGCCGCTATGGCTAACAAGCGTTCTGTAGGAGTTTGACCATCTTTTTCTTTAAAGCGATTCAGGACAACATCTTCAACCCGCTCAAGCAGATCGTGATCAAGGTCGGCATAAACTCCTAGCTGACCAGCATTGACAATCGCCATGTCCATACCAGCTTGAATTGCATGATAAAGAAATACTGTATGGATTGCTTCTCGAACGCGATCATTGCCGCGAAATGAAAAACTCACATTTGAAACCCCGCCGCTGACTTTCGCGCCAGGTAAATTCGTTTTAATCCAGCGAGTGGCATTAATAAAGTCAACTGCGTAATTATCATGCTCTTCGATGCCAGTTGCGATTGCAAAAATATTAGGATCAAAAATAATATCTTCTGCAGGAAAACCCATTTCACCAACTAATAAGTCGTAGCAGCGTTGGCAAATTTCAGTTTTGCGCTTAAAGGTATCAGCTTGTCCTTGCTCATCAAAAGCCATTACTACAGTAGCGGCGCCATAGCGCCTAACTAAACGGGCTTGCTTACGAAATGCTTCTTCGCCTTCTTTAAGGGAAATTGAATTAACAATTGATTTGCCCTGCACACACTTTAAGCCAGCTTCAATGACTGTCCATTTCGATGAATCAATCATGATGGGCACTCGGGCAATATCGGGCTCTGAGGCAATTAAATTTAAAAAGCGTGTCATTGCTGCCTCAGAATCTAACATCGCCTCATCCATATTGATATCAATTACCTGCGCACCATTTTCAACTTGTTGACGAGCGACAGCTAAGGCCTCATCAAATTGATTATTTAAAATCATGCGCGAAAACGCTTTTGAACCAGTGACATTAGTACGTTCGCCAATATTCACGAAGCCTACTGCTGGGGTAATATTGCAGGGCTCTAACCCAGCCAGCCGCATTGGTTTAAGGTGCTTTAGCGGATCGCTCATGCCAATTCTTCAGGTGAATTTTCACGATAAAAAGCCCTAGGCTTACGTTTGGCTACTGCTTGGGCAATAGCACGGATATGCTCTGGCGTTGTGCCACAACAACCGCCCACTACATTGACTAAACCATCACTTGCAAAACCATCGATTAATGCGGAAGTAATTTCAGGGGTTTCATCAAAACCCGTGTCGCTCATTGGGTTTGGCAAGCCAGCGTTGGGATAACACGAAATAGCAGTATCACAAACGCGAGCCAATTCGGCGATATAAGGTCGCATTAAAGCTGCGCCTAAGGCGCAATTGAGGCCAAAAGTTAATGGCTTAATGTGGCGCAAACTATTCCAAAATGCTTCTACAGTTTGACCCGAAAGAATACGCCCCGATGCATCGGTCACGGTACCGGAAATCATCACTGGTAAAAGCTCGCCAGTCTCTTCAAAAAATTCATCGAGTGCAAATAAAGCTGCCTTTGCATTCAGAGTATCAAAAATAGTTTCAACTAAAAATAAATCGACTCCACCAGCAAATAAACCTTCAATTTGCTCACGATAGGCTTTACGCAAGATATCAAAAGTAACATTACGCGCGCCCGGGTCATTCACTTCAGGAGAAATACTGGCTGTTTTGGGGGTGGGTCCAATTGCGCCGGCTGCAAACCTTGGCTTATCTGCAGTGCTATAGGCAAGGCAAGCATCATGGGCAATACGAGCAGCTTGCTCATTCATTTCACGTGCAAGTTCTGGCATACGGTAATCGTCTTGCGCTACTGAGGTTGCGCCAAAAGTGTTGGTCTCAATAATATCGGCCCCAGCTTCTAAATATTGATCGTGAATTTCACGAATAATTTGTGGCTGTGTTAAGACCAATAACTCGTTGTTGCCCTTGACATCAGCAGCATGCTTAGCAAAACGCTGGCTGGTAGGCAAGCCACGGTAGTCGGCTTCAGAAAACTTGCGTTGCTGAATCATCGTGCCCATTGCCCCATCTAAAATCAAAATTCGCTCTTGCAGCAGCTGCGGTAGCAGCGCACCGCGGGTGTAGTTTGCTAACCCAGAAAAAATTTGGGCTTTTAGGGCAGGTGCTATCGAACCATTTGATTGCATTGTGGCGTTAAGAGGATTAATCTTTAGAATCCCGTATTTTATCGGTATTGCTTGTGTTTAGCCAAAATGGAGAAATTATGTTCGGAACCATCCCAGAATTTAATCAAAGTTTAGAAATGTTAAAAAATATGTGGGGCCAAGGTGTGGCTGGGCAAAATGCTGGGCAATTTCCATTTACTGCAGATATGAGTAAAGCGGCTAGCGGTTTTGGCAATGCTTTTGCTGGGCTCGATATTGCTGAAATTGAAAAGCGTATTAAAGATCTTAAAAGTGTTGAAAATTGGTTAAACCTCAATTTAAATGTCTTGAAATCTACCATTCAAGGCTTAGAAGTACAACAAGCAACTCTTTTGGCTCTGCGCTCTTTTGGCGAGGCGATGGGGTCAGCTCAAGAAGCCGCCATGACAAATGCTAGCAAAGCGGCCAATGCTGCGACCAGCGCGACAGGTGGGCCGAACGCTAATGCACGGAAAACTGCCAAACCCCGGCGGAAACCTTCCGCGTCAGCTTTCCCAGACGCCAAAGATGATTCAAATGGGCAATAGCTTCGCCCATGGCAAAGGTCAATTGATGAGTATCTAGAGCCCGTTTAAATAAAATAGGCACTAGATCGCGCGCTGTTATTGGCACTTGGCACGCTTTCATCGTATCGGCTAAGCGATCTACATGATGGTCTTGCAGTTGCTGAATGCGCAAATGCAATCCTGTAAAAGGCTTGCCATGAGAGGGCAAAACCAGGGTATTTGCCGGTAGCTTGGCAAATAGGGCTAAAGAACGTAAAAATAAACCTAAGGGATCGGCATCGGGCTCGCCATCATATACGCTGATGTTGGTAGAAATGCGCGGCAATACCATATCGCCAGAAATAAAAACGCCCAATTTTGCGCAATAGAGCGTGGCATGCTCAGGTGCATGCCCATAGCCCATTTGCACTTGCCACAGCTGGCCGCCAATAGTAATAAGGTCGCCATCCATCATGCGACGATAGCGAGGCGGCATCCTTGGCACCAGTTTGATGTAGTAGTCGGAGCGGCCGCGGATTAAGGCTAAGTCTTCTGCTGTATTTAATCCATGGCGCTCAAGATGGTCGGCCGAGCCTCCACCACCCATTTTGGCGCCAATTGCCGCCCCACCCTCTTGATTACTTAACCACTGAGCGGTTAAGTAATCCGACATTGACATCCATAAAGGTGCTTGCCAACGCTCGCATAACCAATACGCCAAACCAACATGGTCGGGATGCATATGGGTTGCGATAACTCTGAGAACAGGCAAACCACCTAACTGGCTGCTAAAAATGGCCTCCCAGGCTGTCTGTGTCTCAGCATTAGAGATTCCACAATCAATAATGGTCCAACCTGCCACACCTTCAATTTCATCTCTCAAAAGCCATAAATTAATATGGTCTAGGGCAAATGGTAGGCGCATTCGCAGCCAGCGCACACCTGGCGCGACTTCCAGCGCTTCGCCGCTAGCTGGCAAAGCTTCGCCTAGGGGGTACTGAATTTCAAGATTAGTAGAGTTGGGCATGCTTCGATTAAGCTTAATGGTATGAACCATTTTCCCAAACTATTGTCATCGCAGGTTGCTTTTGATATGGCACAAACCCTTTTAGCCGGTTTTCAACGCCATTACAGCATTTTTCGCGAGGCTGGAAAAGCCGCAAAAGCTTGCTTTGAGGCTCAAGATTGGTTTGGGGTAAGTCAATTGCAGCGAAATCGGATTGATTATTACGATCAACGGGTGCAAGAAACGGTACAAGTTTTAGAAGATGAATTTGACGCACAAAATTGTTCTGATGAAGTATGGCAACAGGTGAAGCTGCATTACATTGGTTTAGTGTCTAATTTACACCAACCCGAATTAGCTGAAACTTTTTTTAATTCTGTGTGTACGCGCATTTTACGCCGAGATTATTTTCATAATGATTTTATTTTTGTGCGCCCCACCATTTCAACAGAATATCTCGAAAACGATGAGGCACCAAGCAAACCAACCTATCGGACTTATTATCCAGAAAATCGTGCCGGCCTAAAACAAGTACTTAAAGATTTGCTCCTTAGCTTTCAATTTAAAACCCCGTTTGAAAACTTAACACGTGATATTGAGTTATTAAATCAATGTGTTAATGAGGAATTACATGGGGCGACCACCCAGGCAGATTTTCAAATTCATATTCTTACTTCACTTTTTTTTCGCAATAAAACTGCTTTTATTATTGGCCGAATTATTGATGGTGAAAAAGTTATTCCCTTAGCTATTGCCGTGATGCATAACCCAGCAGGTCAACTTTATATCGATGGTGCGCTCTTAGCAGAAATTGATTTGCGGCTGATTTTTAGTTTTACCCATAGCTATTTTTTAGTCGACATGGAAGTGCCTTCTGCCTACGTTACTTTTTTACGCAATTTGCTCCCGCACAAACCCCGCGCTGAGCTCTACAACATGCTAGGCCTACAAAAACACGGTAAGAATTTGTTTTACCGTGACTTCCAACATCATTTACTGCACTCAACTGATTTATTTCGCATTGCACCTGGCATCAAAGGGTTGGTAATGTTGGTTTTTGATTTGCCCAGCTACCCCTATGTTTTTAAGATGATTAAAGATTACTTTCCACCGCCCAAAGAAACTAGTCGCGAACTCATCATGGCAAAATATCAACTGGTTAAACAGCATGATCGAGTAGGTCGGATGGCTGACTCGCTCGAATTTTCTGATGTGGTTTTTCCACTAGGACGTTTTACTCCGGAATTAATTGCCGAAATTAAAGCGCAATGTGCTTCGTTGATACAAATTAGGTTGGGGCCAGACAATCAAGACGAACTAGTAATTAAGCATGTATACATCGAGCGGCGCATGACTCCTTTAAACCTTTGGTTACAGCATGGCACTGATGCAGAAGTCGAACATGGCATAGTGCAATACGGCAATGCAATTAAAGAATTAATTGCTGCCAATATTTTTCCTGGTGATTTGCTTTATAAAAATTTTGGGGTTACCCGCTATGGGCGTGTGGCGTTCTATGATTATGATGAAATTGAATATTTAACTGCTTGCGAAATTCGGCATGTGCCACCCGCCCGCACTGAAGAAGAAGAGTTATCGGGAGAGCCTTGGTATCCCATTGGACCAAAAGATATTTTTCCTGAAACCTTTCGGATTTTTTTATTGAATGATCCACGGGTCAAAGCATTTTTTCTCAAACATCACCCCGATTTTTTTGATCCTGAAATGTGGCGTGCACACCAAATGCATTTAAAGGCTGGTGCCTATCCTCACTTTATTGAATATGAAGCTGAGAAACGTTTTATGCATCGCTTTAAGGCGCAATTGTGAAATTAAATACACTCGCATCAATTGCCTCTCCCTGTATTAATTGGTGTGAGATTAATCCTAGTAATGGCTTTTGTCGTGGCTGTTTTCGTACTCTAGAAGAAATTGCAATTTGGTCGAGCGCTAACGAGGTTGAAAAACTAGCAATCTGCCATCAATTACCCGAGCGTAAAGCTCAAGACATTGCATACCAAAACCATGGCTTAGATCAATGAATTGAGCGTGGGCTTAGCGATTGACATCCACAATTAAGCGCCCACGAATTTTGCCGGCAATTAAATCGGCTGCCATCGGAATGGCCTCGGCTAAGCTAATTTCTTGTGAGATGGTCGCAAGGATAGTTTGATCGCAAAGTTGACTTAAGTGTTCCCAAGCCAAAATGCGTTTTGCTTTTTCGACTGCAACGCTATTAATGCCATATAACGTAATTCCACGCAAAATAAATGGCGCTACGGTAACGGGAAAATCCATGCCTTGCGCTAGGCCACAGGCCGCAACTGCGCCATTGCTTTTTACTGCTGCACAGGCATTAGCTAAAGTATGACTACCCACGCTATCGATTACTGCTGCCCAGCGCTCTTTAGCAAGCGGTTTTCCAGGGGCCGATAAACTCTCGCGCGCAATCACTTCGCTTGCACCAAGCTGCCTTAAATAAGCACTTTCTGCCAATCGACCGCTACTAGCGACTACCGTAAAACCTAATTTATGCATTAGGCTTATCGCAAAACTACCTACCCCCCCTGCAGCACCCGTGACCAGTATTTCGCCAGCGTTAGGCTGTAAGCCATGGTTTTGCAAAGCCATGACACACAACATGGCGGTATAGCCGGCCGTGCCAACTGCTAAGGTTTGCTTGGCAGTCATCCCCTTGGGAAGGGGAATCAGCCATTCGGCCTTGACTCGAGCCTTTTGGGCTAAACCACCCCAATGCCCTTCCCCCACACCCCAACCATTCAAAATGACCTGATCGCCAGGCGCATATTCAGGGCTACTACTTTCCAGTACTTCGCCAGCAAAATCAATACCGGGAACCATCGGAAAGGATCTCACTATTGGGCCTTTACCTGTAATTGCTAGACCATCTTTATAATTTAGGGTTGAATACAGTACCTTTACTAACACCTCGCCAGCTGGCAATGCCGCCTCGTTTAATTCGGCCATGTCGGTGTGATAGCCCGTTTCGTCTTTATTAATCAATATCGCTTTAAACATTAAAAATCCTTAAAATTCACAACTTTAGCTAAACAGTTTATTCTACGAGCACGAATGAAGATGAGGTTCTATATGAAAAAAATTCTACTCTTAACCACCGCTTTAAGCGGCGCGTTACTAAGCGCGTGCTTTTCAACTGAAATAAGCATGTCAATGGGTAATATGCGGCTAATTAATTCCAGTGCAGAACCGCAGGAAGTAATGGATTTTGCCACTAAAGTGTGTAAAAACGATTTTTATTTGGGCGCAAGTTTTCTCTCAAAAAATAGTAAAGAATATCGTTTTAAATGCGTTAAGGCTGAAGACAATGAAGTGCTAACACCGATACCAGGCACTGTTATTCCTACCGGCAAGAGCATGCCTGCGGCTACAGGCGTGAGCAAATTATAAAATTTTCTCTACAGACAAGCATCTATGCATAGTACTTTGCTCAGCAGCCCTTTTTCAACCGAAGAACTACGGCAAGGTTTTGCTGCCTTTCCAACTGGCGTTACAGTAATTACCGGGCTCGATACGGCACAGTTACCTGTTGGCATTACCATTAGCTCTTTTAATACCGTTTCTCTTGATCCGCCCTTGATTTTGTGGTCGCTAGCAAAGCAATCTCCCTTAACATCTGCTTTTTCGGTGGGGTCAAAGCAGATCATTCATGTGCTTAATGATGCCCAAGAAGAGCTAGCGCTAAGCTTTGCTAAACGCAGTCCTAGCCAATTTGATAAGGTGAAGTATGTGCTTAATCAAAGCGGCTTACCACTCATCCAAGACTGTGTCGCTCACTTTGAATGCGAAACAGTTGCTGTATATCCTGGTGGCGATCACCTCATTATGGTGGCTCAAATTTATGATCTGGCTCAAGACAAAATCAAAGCACCACTACTGTTTCATCGTAGTCAGCTGTCAGGCTTAAACCGCACTGACTAATACTAAGCAAAAGCAAGCAAACCAAGCTATCACTGATAAGGACTGTAATTTTATGATGCGTCTTTGGGGCAGAAAAAGTTCAATTAACGTTCAAAAAGTAATGTGGTGCTTAACCGAACTACAGCGGCAAGAGCAGATCGACTATGAGCGGATTGATGCTGGTTTGCATTTTGGCATTAATACCAGCCCAGAATTTCTCAAGCTTAATCCCAATGGCTTAGTGCCAACTCTACAAGACGGTCAGCTAAACCTTTGGGAATCGAACTCGATTTTGCGCTATTTGGCACGTACTTACGATGCTGCAGGTAACTTTTTTCCTAGCGATAATCTTAGTCAAGCTAATTCTGATAAGTGGTTAGATTGGCAACTGTCAATTCTTTGGCCAGCGCTACGCCTTCCATTTTTGGGGCTCACCCGCGTGCCTGAAGCAGAACGAAATTATGCAGGAATTAGCAAAGGCTTTACCGACACCCATCATTACCTGGGCTTTTTAAATACTGCCTTACAAAAACAAGCCTATTGCTCGGGTGAGCGTTTTAATTTAGGCGATATTGCTTTGGCCTTATGCGTTAATCGCTGGATTTTATTAGCAGAAACTTTTCCAGAACATTTAACCGCCCGCCCCCAGTATGAATACTTAGAAAATTGGTTTAAGCGTATTCAAACGCAAACGCAATTTGCCACTATAGCTGAAACTGAATTAATGGCGAGTAAACCCCAAATTTAAATTTAAACGGTGCTTTGTTTAAATTTATTTACTTGGTGATCGGCGCCAATAAAGAGATACATCGCTGGCACGACAAATAAAGTGAATAAAGTGCCAATTGATAGGCCAGCAAAAATGACGATGCCCATCGATTGCCTACCTGCTGCACCAGCACCAGAGGCAATGACTAAGGGCACCACACCTAAAACCATGGCTGCAGTAGTCATTAAAATTGGGCGTAAACGAACGCTACTCGCTTCGATAATAGCCTCTAATTTACTTCGGCCTGCGATTTGTAATTCGTTGGCAAATTGCACGATTAAAATTCCATGCTTACTAATTAAACCCATTAAAGTCACTAATCCAACTTGGGTATACACATTCACAGTAGTAAAGCCGAGATTGATAAAAATCAAAGCGCCAAATAAAGCCAAGGGTACCGAGACCAAAATAACGAGCGGGTCGCGAAAGCTTTCAAACTGGGCGGCGAGAACTAAAAAAACAATTAAGATAGCGAAAAACATGGTCACTAAGAAACCACCAGATTCGGCTATAAACTGACGTGAGGGGCCTGCATAATCAATGTTATAGCCATTTGGGCCCGCTTCTTTAATCGCATTTTTTAAAAAAGTCAGCACCTCGGCCTGTGAAACAAACGGGGTGCTGACCCCTGAGATAGTGGCAGAATTTAATTGTTGAAAATGATTAATGGACTGCGGTACTACCTTTTGCCGAATTGAAGCAATTGTGCGTGCCTGAATCATATTGCCACTAGGTGTGCGGATGTAGTAATCCAAAATTTGCTCTGGATTTAATCGGTCGCCTTGTTTTACCTGAGGAATTACCCGGTAGGATCTGCCGGCGACAGAAAAATAATTCACGTAACCTCCACCTAAAGCGGCTGAGAGTGCGCTACCAACATCTTTTTGGGTCATACCTAAAGCAGCTACTTTTTCTCGATCTATCTCGAGTACATTTTGCGGCTTATCTATTTTTAAGTCAGTATCGACAAAGAAAAACATGCCACTTTTACGGGCTTTATCGAGCACTGCTTGCGACACTTCATTTAAGTTTTCGTATGATTCAGTGGTATTAATAACTACCTGTACTGGTAGTCCTTGCGCCCCAGGTAAAGCAGGAAATTGAAACACTGCTACCCGTGCACCAGCGATGCTATTCCATTTTTTTTGCATATCCTGTTGAAAGGCACTAGCACTGCGGTTGCGCTCTGACCAATCTTTTAAAAGTACGCCGCCAAAACTTGAGCTTGGGTTGGTTATCTGAAACATTTGTGCGTACTCTGATTCTGCGCTAGCGATTTGATAAATCTGGTTGGCATACATCTGCATTTGTTCGGTAGTCGAATTTGGTGGGCCTGCGGCTTGCATTAAAATAATGCCCTGGTCTTCAATTGGGGCTAATTCAGACCGGGCAGTAGCGTAAAGATAGGCTACCCCTAACAATAAAAATGCGCCCATCACAATGATTACCTGCCAAGTTGTCAACATATTGCGGAGTAGGGCCTGATAGCGATGATGAATACGGTCAAAAATCGCATCGATTTTTTGCACAAATGGCGAGGCCTCTTGCTGCTCGGTAAAAATTTGCGCGCACATCATCGGCGAAAGTGTTAACGCAACAACACCTGATACAGCCACTGCTCCAGCTAAAGTAAACGCAAATTCAGTAAATAGCGCGCCAGTTAAGCCACCTTGAAAGCCAATTGGTATATACACTGCAATTAATACCACGGTCATAGCTAAAATTGGGTTACCCAATTCTCTGGCAGCAATCAGCGAGGCTTCAAGTGGCGACTTACCTTCTTTCATGTGGCGATCAACGTTTTCAACCACAATAATGGCATCATCTACCACCAATCCAATTGCCAAAACAAGCGCCAAGAGAGTTAATAAATTAATTGAATACCCTAATATTTGCATCATAAAAAATGCACCAATTAAGGATAGTGGCATGGCAATTAACGGAACTAATACTGCGCGAAAACTACCTAAAAATAAATAGATTACTGCAGTTACGATGACCAATGCTTCTAATAAGGTTTTGATGACTTCATCGATTGAGGTATTGATAAAGGCAGTCGAGTCATAGACAATTTTGCCAGTTAAACCAGTGGGTAATTGTTTTTGAATGGGTGGAAACGCCGCTTGAATACGCGCAGCCACATCTAATAGATTTGCCTCTGGAGCCACCTTGATGCCAATAAAAACAGACCTCTTGCCACTAAAAGCCACATTGGTGTTGTAATCTTCAGAGCCTAAGCTGACTGTGGCTACTTGGTCTAAATAAACCAGATCTGCACCATTGCGTTTAATAACTAATTTGCGAAAGTCGGCTAAGTTATGTAGGTCGGTGCTAGCTACTAAATCGACTGAAACCATCGAGCCCTTCGTAGTACCTACTGCTGATAAATAGTTATTGGCTGCTAAAGCGTTATAAACATCATCTGGCCCGACCCCTAGTCCGGCCATTCGATCAGTATCTAACCAAGCACGTAAGGCAAACTTTCTGCCCCCTAAAATTTCAGCATTTTGAACTCCCGCAATTGAGTCTAATTTGGGCTTAACTACACGTAATAAATAATCAGTAATACTATTATTTGGAATCTCGTCACTATAAAAGCCCATATATAAGGCAGCGGTTGATTGGCCCAATTGAACCGTTAATATGGGCTGCTGGGCTTGGGGCGGTAATTGATTGCGGACCGAAGCAATCTGAGTATTAATTTGGGTTAAGGCTTTATTTGAATCGTAATTCAGTCGCAATGTTGCGGTAATAGTAGATATTCCGCTAATACTCGCTGAGGATAAATAATCAATTCCTTGTGCCTGCGCAATGGCAGATTCAAGCGGTTGAGTAATAAAACCAGCAATGGTTTCGGGATCAGCGCCAAAATATGCAGTTGTAATCGTTACAACGGCATTTTGAGTTTGGGGAAACTGATTAACCGGCAAGCTAGTAACAGCTTTCAAGCCAAAAATTAAAATCAGGCTACTAACAACTATCGATAGTACAGGACGGCGAATAAATAAGTCAGTCCAATTCATCGCTCTAGCCACCAATAAAAATAAAAATTACCAAATGCATTCATCAGCACTAATTTTCCTGAGGCTTGGGATTGGGAGAGTTTGCTGGGCTTACTTTGTTATTAATAATTAATGGCGTGCCATTTTTTAATTTCAATTGCCCACTCGTAACCACCGTGGCACCTTCATCAAGCCCCTTCACAATTGCCACTTGATCGCCGCGGGTCGAACCAGTAGTGACAAAAACTTGCTGTGCCTCTATAACTGCTTGGCCATCCTTACCAATTCGATCAGTTTTCTTGGTAATAAACACGGTTGATCCATAGGGGTTATAGGTCACCGCCGTTAAGGGCAAAGTAAGAAACTTTACTTTCTCACCTAAATTAATATTTAAATTAGCAAACATGCCTGGTAAGATTTTTTTATCTGGGTTAGCGAGTAAAGCCTCGATTTGAATATTGCGCGTATTTAAATCAACCCTAGGACTGATCGCCGTAATTTTCCCCGCAAATACTGCACCCTTATAGGCATCAGTCGAAAGCTCAATAGTTTGACCGACTTCGATAGAACCAGCTGCACTTTGCGGCATTGAGAAATCAACAAAAATAGGGTCAATGGTTTGCAAAGTGAGCAACTTTTCGCTTGCACCAACATATTGGCCTGGGTTTAGCGTCACAATACCTACGCGACCGCTAAATGGTGCTTTTAAATTCTTTTTGACGATTAATGCCTCTTGTTGTTCAACTAGCGCACGTTTCGATTTAGCATCAGTTGCACTTGTATCGAAAACATTTTTACTAATCGCCTGAATTGCCAATTGCTGTTTGTCGCGCTCATTAATCACTTGAGCCAATTCAGCTTGCGCTTTTAAGGCATGAAGTTGCGCCACTTCGGCAGCATCGACTAGCTTAATTAATAAGCTTCCTTGTTTAACATCCATGCCTGACTTCACTGTAACCAATTGCACTAAGCCCTCTACTCCTGTGCTTAATTCAACCCCGCGATATGCGCGAATATTGCCT
Organism: uncultured beta proteobacterium; assembly: GCA_903944725.1. Lineage (GTDB taxonomy): Bacteria > Pseudomonadota > Gammaproteobacteria > Burkholderiales > Burkholderiaceae > Polynucleobacter > Polynucleobacter hahnii. The sequence goes on along the minus strand of CAJASX010000083.1, from coordinate 10,814 downwards.
ACACTACTAAGCTTAGGCTGCCACTCTTCTAGCTTAATGATCGTCGTCGATACATATGCTGGTGGTAATCCAGCGCTTGAAATAAAGTGCTTAATTAGCATTGTTTTAGCTTGATTAAAAGCAAAAATTAAGCCTAGTAATAAAAAAACTCCTACTAACATTAGCGTCATACGGCGACGCATTTGTGTCATCGACATTAATTTTGCATACATGCGCGTATTTTTAAAGCGCTGGTAAGGGCGTATTTTTTGCGCAAGACGCACATACAGGTGTTTAATTTTATTCCACAAGATGCAAAGCTTTTCGCGTACTCGCCAAGACCGTAGTAGCTTTAGCACTGTATTCTTAATGGCATCAACAATCTTCATTATTTAACAATCTGCTTAGTATTTAAATTGGATCCTTCAGCTGCTTGATTACTGGCAATTTTTTTAGTCTGATAAGCTGGTCCATCTCGATTCCACCAGCCACCGCCTAATGCTGTAAATAAAGCTGCGGTATCGGCAAAACGTAATGCCTGCGCTTGTAATGAGCGAATCTTGGCATTTTGATATTGCGTTTGGTAATACAAAACCTGCAGATAACTCGCAGTGCCAAGGCGATATTGTTCTTGAACTAAATAAAGGGTTTCTTTGGCATAGCGTTCGGTATCGGTAGCTGCGGTTAAAGCCCTGGCATCGGCATCTAATGCTTGTAGAGCATCGGCCACTTGCTGAAATGCAGTAATCACTACAGCTTGATATTGAAATACCGCTTGCTCATAATTAGCCATTGCACCACGGCGTTGCGCTAACAATTGCCCACCTTGAAATAAGGGCTGAAATAATCCGCCAGCGATTGACCAAAGCGCAGCAGTAGGCCCAAATAAAGCGCCCGTAGTTAGGGCTGCGCTGCCTTCAACGCCACTTAAAGTAATTTGCGGCAACAAATTAGCGGTGGCTACTCCTACCAAGGCATTGGTTGATTTCATTACGGCCTCAGCAGTCAAAATATCGGGGCGTTGGCGAACTAAGCTTGAAGGCAAAGAAAGAGGTAGTTGATCTGGTAAGCGCAAATCCGTTAAATTAAAACCACTAATGGCTGCGCTCCCCGGAAATTCGCCGGTTAGGGCAGCGAGTTGATTACGCGCAAAGGCTACATTTTTTTCATAAACTAACAACTCTGCCTGCGAACTTGCCACCAAAGCCAGCTGAGAAGTGAGGTCGACTTTAGATACCGTACCAATCTGAAGTTGTTGCTTAATAATATTGGCAAAATTGGTTTGTGCTTCTAAGATTTCTTTAGTGGCTTGGTACTGAGCTCGCAATTGAGCTTCTCGCACTGCTGAAGTAACTAAGTTTGACGTTAAATTCAGGTATGCGCCCTCTAGTTGGTATTGACTAATCTCTGCTTGAGCGCGGCTATTTTCTACCGTTCTTCGCGCCCGCCCAAAAAAGTCGGGCACATAACTCACATTTACTGTGGTGTTGTACAGGTCATAAATAGGATCCCCACGAGGCAACCCATAAATGGCATAGGGTAATTGTTCGCGTGTCATACTTGCATTAGCCCCAATTTTAGGGAAATACTGGCCGCCAATTTGTGCGCTAACATTTTCTTGGGCGGCTCGCAATGCTGCATCGGCTGCAGCTAAATTCGGATTTTGCTCTAAGGCTTTACGAATTAAGACATCTAACTCGGGTGATTTAAATAATTCCCACCATTTAGCTGGGATGTCTTTGCTTTCTACTAAAGTCTGTTCACTTCCGCCTGGAACTTCGGGTGTGGTAGCCAGCTTGGTAGGTATTGGTTTTTCAGTCAATGAGCTCACTTTAGGAGCATCTGGCTGCTTAAAGTCGGGGCCTACCGCACAAGCGCCCAAAACTCCTAGGCAAAAAGATGCCAACAACAAGCGTACAGCTCGGCACGATTGTTTTTGGCTTTTTTCAAAAAGGTGACGTAATAAATTATTCACAAAGCTTATTTGAACACAAATGGGTATTTTTCCCTGATCCTTAAAGGGATTTTGCCTATTACTCCACTGTCACGCTTTTTGCTAAATTGCGCGGCTTATCAACATCGGTACCCCGAGCACAAGCAGTATGGTAGGCCAACAATTGCAGGGGGACTACTTGCAATATTGGTGAAAGATCGCCATAGTATTCTGGTAAACCGATGACATGAATGCCGTCGCTACTTTTTAGTTGGGTATCACGGTCGGTAAACACATATAACATGCCACCACGCGCTTTTACTTCCTGCATATTTGATTTTAATTTTTCTAGTAAAGCATCGTTTGGCGCGACCGTTACAACTGGCATTTTGTCAGTTACTAATGCCAGCGGACCATGCTTTAATTCGCCGGCCGGATAAGCCTCTGCATGAATATAAGAAATTTCTTTTAACTTAAGAGCACCTTCGAGCGCAATCGGATAATACAAACCGCGTCCTAAAAAAAGCGCATTTTCACATTTGGCAAAAGTCTCGCTCCAAGCAATAATTTGGGGCTCTAGGGCCAAAACGGCATATAAGGCTTTAGGCAGTTGACGCAAGCGGCGTAATAATCCTTTTTGTGCATCAGCATTTAAGGCTCCGCCCCGCTTGGCAATCGAGGCGGCTAATAAATATAGGGCCACTAATTGGGTAGTAAAGGCTTTAGTTGAGGCTACGCCAATTTCAGTGCCTGCTTTAGTAATGAAGTGCCAAGAAGTTTCACGTACCATTGCGCTACTAGCAACATTGCAAATGGCTAAGGTATTACGATGCCCCAAACTCTTGGCATGGCGCAATGCGGCTAAGGTATCAGCAGTTTCACCAGACTGCGATACTACAATTACTAGGGTATTAGGCTGAAAAACTGTTTTGCGATAGCGATACTCACTGGCAATTTCAACCTGAGTAGAAATCCCACCAAGATCTTCAAGCCAATACTTGCCAACACAGGCCGCATAGTAACTAGTGCCACAGGCCAAAATTAAAATTTGCTCAAATTCTAGCCACTGCCGTACATCAGCGCCAAATAACTCAGGACCAAAATCGATCACATTAGCTAAGGTGTCGGCAATGGCTCGGGGTTGCTCAAAAATTTCTTTCTGCATGAAATGCTGATATGGTCCTAAATTAACAGCGTCAGCTTGAGCTGGCATAGGCTTACGATCACGCACTAAAATTGCGCCTGTCTGATCCATTATTTTGATAGTGCTGCTCGTTACAATGGCGATATCACCTTCCTCCAAATAGCTGATTAATTCTGCCTTACCCGCCAGGGCTAATGCATCGGAAGCTAAGAAATTTTCATTGTCACCAAATGCCGCTACCAAAGGCGACCCCGCTCGTGCGCCAATTAGGGTTTGTGGGTCATCCTGCGCAATTACTGCAATTGCATAGGCGCCGTGTAAACGCGGCAACACGAGGCTTACCGCCAAGGCTAAATTACGTTCGTTTTGCGCGGTATAAACCTGATGAATTAAATGCGCAATTACTTCAGTATCGGTTTCTGAACTAAACACATAGCCAGCTTGCTTTAAGTCAGCACGTAAATTTTCGTAATTTTCAATAATGCCGTTATGGACTACTGCAATCAAATTTTGCGAAATATGGGGATGTGCATTTTCAGTATCGGGCTTACCGTGGGTTGCCCAGCGAGTATGGGCAATACCAAGCGTGCCCGTAAATTGATCAGCTTGGCTAGCTAAATCGGCAACGCGCGCTGTAGTGCGTGCTCGCTCAATTGGATGCAGGGGGTTAGCTATATTGATGAGGGCAAACCCACAAGAGTCATAACCGCGATATTCTAAACGGCGTAAACCCTCGACGAGCGTTTCAACAACATTGTGCGTAGAGGCTGCACCGACAATACCGCACATCTATTTTTTTCCCTTGCTTGATAATTTTTTCTTAACAAGCATTTTTTTTTCTGGGCGTTGCCATGCTACTGAAACTTGCTTGGCACGTGAAACGGTCAGTTGATTTGCAGGTGCGTCTTTAGTTAAGGTAGTGCCAGCGCCTAATGTTGCACCACGTCCTACTCTTACTGGTGCCACCAGCTGAGTATCAGAGCCAATAAATACATCATCTTCAATAATGGTTTGGTGTTTATTAATTCCATCATAGTTGCACGTAATTGTGCCCGCTCCAATGTTTACCCGCTTACCAACAACGGCATCGCCAACATACGCTAAATGATTGGCTTTACTATGCGAGCCCAATTGACTATTTTTAACTTCAACAAAGTTACCAATATGAACATCATTGGCTAAATTAGCGCCAGGCCGTAAACGCGCGTAGGGGCCTATGATGCAATCATCGCTAATAGTTGCCCCATCAAGATGACTAAAAGCTTGAAGTACTACTCGCTTACCCACTTGGCTATTCCTTAGTACGCAGTTAGGTCCGACCTTGACACCTGCCGCCAAAGAAACATTGCCCTCAAATAAGCAACCAATATCAATAAAGACGTCTTGACCACAACTTAATTTACCCCGCACATCAAGGCGCGCAGGATCGGCCAGAGATACCCCATTAGCCAATAAATTGCTAGCAATTTCCCGCTGAGTAATGCGCTCTAAAGCAGCTAGTTGAGCACGATCATTTACACCAATCGATTCCCATGCATTAATAGTTTGGGTAGTTCGAATCGGTACGCCATCTTTAACTGCCATGGCAATCACATCAGTTAGATAATATTCGCCCTGGGCATTACTGACGTGTAAAGCCTTAAGCCAACGCTTGAGGTGCTGGCTGGGCAAAACCATCATGCCAGTATTAATTTCTTGAATTGCTTGTTGTTGTGGGCTAGCATCTTTTTCTTCAATGATGGCAATTACTTCGTCTGCCGAATTTCGCACAATGCGTCCATAGCCTTTGGAATCAGCCATCTTTTGTGTCAATAGGGCTAAGGCTGAATCTTGCTTGGCAACGCCATCGGCTAATTTAATTAAGCGTCTTAATGTCACTGGGCTAATTAAAGGCACATCGCCATACAAAACAAGTGTTGGTTCACTTAAATTAAGTTTTGGTAAGGCTTGTAATAAGGCGTGCCCAGTACCCTTTTGCTGCGCCTGTAATACAGTGCTTATATTGGCACTGAGTTTAGAGGTGGCTTTATTTTGCTCTGCAAAATGGGCAATAAATTGGCTTACTAACGGCGCACCATGGCCAATTACCACTACTGGCTTCGTTTTTGGGCTTACGGTTAAAGCGGTTTCGAGCACATATTGCAACATCGGCTTACCAGCCAATATTTGCATTACTTTAGGCAAGGCTGAGCGCATGCGTTGACCTTGTCCGGCTGCCAAAATAACAATATTCATAAGCCTGCAGTATAAGTGCCCAAGGTGACTGTTGCATCTGCAGTCAATTCTGGGGTGCTCTTATCAAACGCTCTATCCCCATCTATCTTGGGTTGAAAACCCAGGAGCGCTTCAGCCAAGTCAAGATTTTTAAAATTAAATACTGCACTATCGAGTAAATGTGAAGGCACAATTTGATGCAGGGCACGAAAAAGATTGTCTACTCGACCAGGGGTTTTTTTCTCCCAATCATGTAGCATTTGCTTCATCGCACCTCGTTGTAAATTAGGCTGACTACCACACAGATCACAGGGAATAATTGGAAATTTCATCACACTGGCGTAACGCTCTAGTAAACGCTCTGGCACATAGGCAAGTGGACGAATCACAATGTGCCGACCGTCGTCGGAACGCAATTTTGGCGGCATCGCCTTGAGTTTGCCGGCATAAAATATATTTAACAAAAAGGTTTCTAAAATATCCTCGCGGTGGTGTCCTAAGGCAATTTTGGTAGCGCCTAACTCGCTCGCTACCCGATATAAAATGCCGCGGCGTAAACGTGAGCATAAACCACAGGTAGTCTTTCCTTCGGGAATGACGCGCTTCACAATACTGTAGGTATCTTGTGACTCAATATGAAAAGGTACGGCTAAGCTAGTCAAATAATTTGGCAACACTTCGGCAGGAAAGTTTGGTTGGCGCTGATCTAAGTTAACCGCAATGATGTCAAATGGAATCGGTGCTCGCTCTTTGAGTTTGAGCAAAATATCAAGCATGGCATAGCTATCTTTACCACCAGAAACGCAGACCATTACTTTATCGCCCGCAGCAATCATCTTAAAATCACCAATAGCCTGCCCAACTAAACGGCACAATTTTTTTTCTAACTTATTTTCTTCGAACACAACTTTACGCGGATCCATGTGTATAACGACCTAGTTTTAATTGTTTTGCTTAATTCGAAAAATTTCAACCCCTACCGCAGCGCAATCGGGATAAACATCGGGCTTAGCCGTAGAAATACGAACAGCCATTACCTTAGGGTGCTCTAGCATGGCATCTGCGATGGTATCGCATAAGGTTTCCTGCAAATGAATATGGCCTTTTTGCGTACGTAGTCGAATAGTCTCACGCATAAAATCATAATCGACCACTTCTTCGAGGCGATCTTCTTTTGGCGTATTGATTTCGATGGGAATATATAAATCAACATTTAAAATGACGCGCTGCTCGGCTTTTTTTTCATGATCATGGACACCGATATTGATATAAACCTCATAATCTTCTAAAAATAAACGGCGATATTCCATCAGGTTGAGTTTTGGATGAGTAACTTGCATAAATTTGACCTACTGAGTTGTAAACATAATATCGCGCGCTGATGGAAATAAATGCTGTCCCCCATCAACATAAAGGGTGGTGCCAGTAATGGCCCGAGCCCCTGCTAAGAATACTGCGGCCTTACCAATATCTTCCGGATTTGAGGATCCTCCTAGAGGCGTCATTTGATGTGCCTGCGAAAAACTAGCTTGGCTTTGTTCGCCTGAAGGCAAAGTAATGCCTGGGGCTAAGCCAACCACACGCAATTCGGGAGCAAAATCTACGGCCAATAATTGCGTCGCTCCTTGTAGTGCATTTTTAGAAAGGGTATAAGAAAAATAATCAGGATTTGGATTAATTAATTTTTGGTCAAGTAATTGAATTGCGGCAGGTATAAATAAACGCTGCGACTGTGGGTTCATTTTGGCTTGTTTTTTTTGCTGCAAATACATTAATTGGGTTAATAAAATTGGCGCTGCTAAATTTAGCTGCATGGTGCGTAAAAGAAAATCGGCTTGAAAGGGAGCTTCAAGCATGCTTAGTCGATCATAGTCAAAACTTGCGGCGCTATTTACCAAACAAGACAAAGGACCTAAAGTAGATTCAACGTTGGTAAATAACTGCTTGACTTCTATCTCAAGCATTAAATCAGCTTGAAAAATGCAGCACTGCCCCCCAAGCGAGATAATTTCGGCTTGGGTTACTAATGCTTCAGCTTGTGAGTGTCCGTAGTGCAAGGCAATATCCCAGCCCTGTTTAGCAAACTCGAGGGCAATCTCACGCCCTAAGCGTTTAGCAGCCCCAGTAATTAATACCAGCTTGCTGGTGCGAGGAGTGGCAGGATGTTTACTCATACAAACAAAAATTCTCTTAGACTAGTGAGCTATGGATATTACCTTGAGCAGATCGGAAATGGAGCATAGTCAGCTACTCCAAAGCAAAATTAGGGCGAAAATTCGTCAAAATGACGGCTGGATTCCCTTTTCAAGCTATATGGATAAAGCGCTGTATGACCCTCAATATGGATATTATGGGTCGGCATTGCATAAATTTGGGCCAGCTGGCGACTTCACTACCGCCCCAGAATTAAGCCCTTTATTTGGCCAAACCATTGCTGCATGCTTAGCGCCAGTTTTACTTGCCCTGCGACAAGCAGGGCTGCCAACTCGCATTTTAGAATTTGGTGCTGGCAGCGGAAAACTTGCCCAAACGCTGGTGCAGCAATTGACAGTACTTGGCGCACCGCTAACGCATTATGATTTTTTAGAAATTTCTCCTGACCTTACCCATCGCCAAGAAACTCGCATTCAGGCCGCCAAACATCAGCAGGCTTGGCCAACTGAGTTTCACTGGTTACAAGCTATGCCCGATGGATATGTAGGCATCATTATCGCTAATGAAGTTTTAGATGCCTTGCCTTGTGAAGTCATTGTGCTTAAACAAGGCCGCTGGTTTTTCCAAGGCGTAGGCCTGACTGGCGAGCAATTACACTGGTCGCTTGGTGCTGAAGTAGCAAAAGACTTATTACCCGAGGCCTTGCTTCTTACTGCCAATTTTTCCACCGGGTATACCACTGAAATTCATCCGCAAGCAAATGCATGGATAAACACCATTGTAAGTAAGCTTCATACGGGCTTAGTGTTGAGCTTTGATTATGGTTTTCCAGCCCACGAGTTTTATCATCCGCAACGTGATCAAGGCTCTCTCATTGGGCACCTTCGCCACCAAACTATTAATGATCCGTTTTATTGGCCAGGCTTATGTGATTTAACTAGTCATGTGGAATGGACAGGCATTGCCAATACAGTAACTCAAGCTGGTGCACAGGCAATCTATTTAAATAATCAAGCGAGTTTTTTACTAGAAGCTGGTATTGGTGATTTAGCCCTAAAAACAGCTGATCCAAATGACCCAAAACGATTTTTTCCGATTTCGCAAGCTTTACAAAAATTATTATCTGAAGCTGAGATGGGTGAGCTTTTTAAAGTCTTCGCCTGCGCAAAAAATCTGCAGCGTTTTTTTCCACAAGCAATTGATTTGTCAATGTTACCAGGCCTAGGCGGTAGAAATCGCCTTACCAACTTTCTTTAATTTTTTTTGCTGCAGTACGGTTCGATGGCCTTTAAGCGAGCCGCCTCAATGGCTAGCCTAATTTTCTCTCCCGCTATAGGCTGTGTAGGTGAACTCTGCTGGCGCGTAGTAGCGCTAGGAGTATTAAGCTGGGCAATTTGCGCCGCATCAACTGCTTGGGCGGCATGTAACGACAAGATTAAGGTCTCTGCCTGATAACTTAACTGTTGTAGCAAGTGCAAGAGCGCATCTGCGCGCAGGGGGTTGCGCCAAACATCGGCACGATTAAACCAAGCGATTACGTCTAGGGCATTAGTAGGCTCCACCAAAATTAATGTGCGCAGTGCTGAAAATAATATAGCGTAATCGCGAATGCGGTTTGGCATACGCACTTGCTCGGCCCATTGCGTAATTTCAGTTGCACTTAAATTACTGAGTATGACAGCACAAACATCTGCGATCTTATCTTCACTGCTAGTAATTAAATTAAGTTCAATGGCCAATGTTTTTTTTGCCTGATCATCTTTTAATCTCTGCTTTGTGCCGCTAGCAAGTAGTTCTGCTGCGGCTTTAGTGAGCTGCAATACCTCGAGCATCCGTAGTGGCTGCGCAGCGATAAAACCACGGGCCAACTCTTGCCAAACTCGTTCGGCTGATAAATTACGCAGTTCGCCACTACGCACAATTTCTTGTGCGGCTAGAACGGTTTCTGGTGCAATTTCAAAAGCAGGTAAAGCGGCTGCAAAACGAGCTAACCGTAACAAACGTAAAGGGTCTTCGGCAAATGCAGCCGAAACGTGGCGCAATACCTTGTTGGCTAAGTCGGCTTGTCCACCAAAGGGATCAATGATTGGCCCACTTAACTGCCCTTTGTTATCTAATGCTTGCGCCATGGCATTGATAGTTAAGTCACGCCGCTCAAGATCTTCTTCAAGAGTGACGTTTGGATCAGTATGAAATACAAAACCTTGATAGCCTTTACCTATTTTGCGTTCGGTACGCGCTAGCGCATATTCAGCTTGTGTTGTTGGGTGCAGGAATACTGGAAATTCATTGCCTACTGGCCGATATCCCAGAGCGACCATTGCAGAAGGGCTAGAGCCGACCACAACATAGTCAATATCATGCATTGATAAGCCCAATAAATTATCGCGGATAGCTCCGCCAACAGCATATATTTTCAAGCGAGCATACTTTCTAAGCGTTTTCGCGCAAGGCCAAAATCTAAAGTGAGCGCATCACGCCCTTGGCTTGGCAACACATTAGGTAAGCTCATTGAGGCAATATTGTCTCGTGACATCAGGGTGGGGCCCGGACCATACTCAAAAGCCAAAGCCTGTAGATAGCCAATTGCTCCTGGCAAGGGAATAATCCAACCGGGTTTATTTGCTTTACGAGCAGCAAAACGAACGAGATCAGCCATCGAAAAGATTTCGGGGCCAACTAAATCATAGACTTGATGAATAGTCTGCACGCGCTGTAAAGATTGACTAAAGGCGCTGGCTACATCATCTACGCTAACTGGCTGAAATAAAGCATTGGCATGGGCTAATGGTATGACTGGAGAAATTGATGTGAGCTTAACAAATAAATTAATAAATTGATCTTCTGCACCAAAAATAACGGAAGGTCTAAAGATTGTCCAATCTAAACTACTTTCTTTCACTAATTTTTCGCCGTCGCCCTTGCTGCGTTGGTACATCGAGGGGCCTGCTGAGTCAGCACCCAGCGCACTCATATGCAAATACCGTTTTAATTTTAAGGCCTGCATAGCGGCAATAATATGGCGCGGTAAATCGACATGGGCCTGTTTGAAATGATTGCCATAGGGCTGGGCTGGCCGATCGTGCAGCATACCAATTAAATTAATCACAATACCCTGATCGCTTAGTTGCGCACAAAGCGACTGCACGACTTTAGCTTGATTCACATCTGCTTCGACTAAGTGTATATTTGGTAAAAGACGTAAATCACGGGCAGCAGCAAGGTGGCGGGTTGGTAATAGTACTGAATAACCCGCGGTTTGCAATTTGCGTGCCAGCACCCGCCCGACAAATCCATTGCCGCCAATTAATAAAATTTGGTATTTCATGGTAACTCGCTTTGCTTGGCTGCCTTCGGTGCTATCACCCCTAGGCGTTGTTTAAGAGAGGG
>CAJASX010000082.1 GCA_903944725.1 uncultured beta proteobacterium | reverse complement strand
GTAAAGAGCAAATGGCTTGGTAATTTGAAATTTATCAAAAAGCGCTTGCGGGTCGGTACTAGGCGCTTGATCAGTAAAGAAATCGTCAGCTGCCGAAGAAATATTCACGATCTTTTCTGGGGCAATATGTAAGTGTTCGATACCCTCTTGACGAGAAAAATCAGAAATTGATAATAAGAGCGGCACTTTTTTAAGGTCGGCCACTTTCGCTAGATAGATCGATTTATAGCCCGGAATAATATCTAAATAATCTGCTTGATTCAGAAATGGAATTAAATCGTAGAGTGAGACGCTTACTGGAATTTCATGGCCATCTGCTGACATAAAGGGTCCAATGGTGGCAACCGCGTCATCACCCCAACCCTCAAAAAAACTACTGATATGAATCAGATCTGGCTTTAGGCTGGTAATAAAAGCTTCACGCATGCGTTTTGCAGCTTCACGCCGCAGCTCGGTACCTTGACGAATTTCGGCTACAGGGCCAGGCGCATACCAAACACGAATTTGTTCACGCGACAAAATGGGTGCAAAAAACTCGACAATGGTTGGCACAGAGTCTCGTAAGATGCCGCTCAACACCAAAATAATTTCGTGTTGACCACGGTTGCGAATAATGCCCTGCGTGAGCGCTAGCGAATAACGACCGATACCCCGAAAACGACTAAGACTTTGTGCGCCTTGTAGATCGATAACAATCCGCATTAATTAGCTTTCGTATGCTTAGAAGCTGCTAGACGGTTTTTTAAATCAGCATAAATAGCATGGGCACGTGCTGTCATTTGTTTTTCAGTAATATCGATGGCAATCGTCGGGCCAATCATATATTGAGAAAAGGGTAAATTCTTTTTAAGAAAATGCTTGAAATACATTTTCTTTAGCATTTTTAGGATGCCAGTTGAGCGTAAAAAATTAAATAAGGATTGTCGTACTTGAGGATGCTTATTAATAAAAGTCATCGAGTGGTTGAAAGTGTTCAGAATGAACCACTTCAGAGCCTGTTTAATTTTTTGAGTAGTGAGCATAGTTGCCATTGAGAATAAATGATGAGGAATGGCTGAGAAAGACAAAAAGAGCTAAAAAAAGAGCTAAAAAAGTGTAATACTTCATTATATTGAAGTTTTACCGGGTTTCGATCGCCTCTTGCTCGTTTGGGTACGAGCAATCTGCTACTCTTTAGCCTTTATAACCTTAATAAAGAACCCCTTGAGCTTATTTCCCCACCATGCCGGTTTTCTAGCGAGCCTAAAGAACAGCGCGATTAATGAAACCACAAAATTTATTGTTCTATTCTTATATTTAAGTGTTTGGTTTAGCGCCCTAGTTTTTCTGTCAAATTCAATTTTGCGTGCCAATGAATTGCCACTACTGAATCTTAGCCTCGCTTTAGTGAAAGCTGCTTTGTGCGCTAAATTTATGCTTGTTGGGCAAAGCCTATTTCCCATGGCTCTTGGCCAGGGAAGGCCGATTTTTTGGATTTTAATGCGTCATTCTGTAGTGTATTTGGTAATAGTCCTAGCACTCAGTTTTTTTGAAGCTGGCTTGGAAGGCCTGTTCCATCACAAACCATTTTTTGAATCGCTACTTAATTTTGAGAAAGGCGACCCTTATCGCTTAGCGGCTACCAGCTTTATTTATTGGCTGATTATTCTGCCCTACTTAGTATTTGTCGGCATTCGCGAAGAATTAGGCTATAGCGAAGTGAGTCGTATTTTATTTGGCGCTACTGATGCAACTGCTCTTAAGGCACCAGACTCAGAAACAAATACTCAAAGAAAATAATTAAGTGCACCACGCCTTGCATGAGGGTGGTGCGCCCAATAGCAAGGGTGAGCGCACTTACAAGGAAGGTGAGGAAAAGAAAAACAATTCCTGCTGAATTAATGCCAAGGCTAATAGGTAAATTAAACCAAATTGAAATAATAGCTACAGCAGGAATGGTTAAACCAATACTTGCTAGGGCTGAACCCAGCGATAAATTTAAGCTACTTTGTAGTCGATTTGCACGTGCTGCACGGACCGCTGCGAGGCTTTCTGGTAAGAGGACTAAAGCTGCAATAGCGATTCCGACTACTGCTTTTGGCGCGTTAATAGCCATTACACCCGCCTCAATAACCGGACTTAAAGCTTTAGCTAAGCCAACCACCAGTATTAAAGAAACGATTAGCAGAATGCCGCTGATAACGGTCTTTAAATTACTCGGTAGTGGGGGATGAGCGACACCATCGAGTTTTTGCGTAGCCTGAGGCGGTAAGAAGTAGGTACGATGACTTACTGTTTGGAAAAAGACAAATGCCCCATAGAGTGCTAGAGAGGCAATACCAGCGAAGGCCAGCTGGCTATTGCTAAAAGTTGGTCCTGGGGTACTAGTCGTCACAACTGGCATTACAAGGCTAAAGATAGCTAACGCTGCTAAAACAGCTAAAGCCGTATTACTGCCTTCAATACGAAAACTTAACTCTCTATGCCGTAGACCACCTACAAAAATGCATAGACCAACCACACCATTGAGTACAATCATGATGGCCGCAAACACGGCATCGCGAGCAATTAATTCAGAGCCCTCT
>CAJASX010000081.1 GCA_903944725.1 uncultured beta proteobacterium | reverse complement strand
CTGAATCAACTAATCAGCGATTCGCCTGATGCCGTTTTTCAAAAATACAAACCTCATAATGAAGACTTATTGCGTTTATCTGTTTGCATTAGTCAAAATTTTCCGGCAGATGATCGTAAACCGCAATTTTTAGTTGATATCTCGCAATTAATTACAGTCGATGAAAAGACGGGTATTCAACGGGTAGTGCGCTCGCTAATTACAGAATTTCTGGCAAATCCACCAGCAAATTGGGATGTGAAGCTTGTCTACTCCGATCGCTTTTCTCTAGGCTATCGATACGCTACTAAATTTAGTAAGCAATTTTCTCAGCAAGCGACAATAGCTGCCGATGATAGGGTTGATGATAAGGCCGATGATGAGTTAATTGAAACGCAACCGGGTGATGTCTTTTTTGGCCTTGATTTGCAATCAGAAAATATTCAAATTCAGAAACAGTATCTCAATGCACTGTTCATGAATGGCACCAAAATCTATTATGTAGTCTACGATTTACTGCCCTTATATTTTCCCAAAGCCTTTCCTGAAACTGTCGATCACTTGCATGCCCAGTGGCTCAGAGAAATTAGTAAGTACGATGGTATTTACTGCATCTCTAAAGCAGTGGCAGATGAATTTAAGGTCTGGTCGGCCAAAAATATTCCTACGCTTTCGCCAAAATTTGATGTCAATTGGTTTCATTTGGGTGCTGACATTGAAAGCTCTGCACCCACTAAAGGAATGCCACCAGATGCGCATGAAGTCATCGCCCAAATTAAGGCACGCCCCAGTTTTATCATGATCGGTACGATTGAGCCGCGCAAAGGCTATAAGCAGGCGCTAGCTGCATTTGAGAAACTCTGGGCCAAAGGCGTCGATGTCAATTTAGTCATTATTGGCAAGCATGGCTGGCTAATGGATGAATTTGCGAATGATCTGCCAAAACACCCTGAATTTGGTAAGCACTTTTTTTGGCTCAACCGCATTAGCGATGAATACCTAGAAGCGCTCTATGCTGCAGGCACTTGTCTACTGCTGGCCTCACAGGGCGAAGGCTTTGGTTTGCCACTCATTGAAGCGGCTAGGCGGCATTTACCCATTATTGCCCGTGATATACCGGTATTTAGAGAAGTAGCTGGTGATCATGCTTATTACTTTCAATGCGATTTAGATAATGATGCCACCTCTGGCTCTAACACTACCCCTGCAACAGAATTCCCCTTACACAATCTGGCTGAAGCAGACCAAATTGCCAGCAGCATAGAGGCTTGGCTAGCACTTTATCAGGCTGGAAAACACCCCAAGTCGGATCAAATGCCTTGGCTTACCTGGAAAGAAAGTGCCCAGTCCATTCTGAAAAGCTTATTAAAATAAGGTTTATGAGCAAATTACCTTTGCAAAGCCAATCTCAAACGACCTCATTTAACTCGTTACCCCCCTCCTTGCTTGCGCTTTGGCAGTATCGGGCGTTTATCTTTGGTAGCACCAAACGCGAATTTCAAATGAAGTATAAAAACTCGCTACTGGGCTTTGCTTGGCCAATTCTAAATCCACTAGCACTCATTTTGGTTTATACCTTGGTCTTCTCCAACATCATGGGCGCTCGCTTGCCGGGTGCAGAAAGTATTTACTCTTACAGTATTTATCTTTGTATCGGCATTATTACTTGGAGCTTATTTGCCGAAATTACTTCGCGCTCACAAACTGTATTTTTAGATAATGCCAACCTGCTCAAGAAACTGAATTTTCCACGCCTATGTCTTCCAGTTGTAGTGATCTTCAACGCATGCCTTAACTTTCTCATTATTTTTTCTTTATTCATTCTTTTTTTGCTAGTCACCAATCAATTTCCAGGTTGGGTCATACTGGCTGTAATTCCCCTGCTACTAATTCAAATTGGCTTTGCAATTGGGCTGGGAATTAATTTAGGCGTACTCAATGTATTTTTTCGGGATATTGGTTACTTCTATGGGGTAGCCCTGCAGTTTTGGTTTTGGCTCACACCCATTGTGTATTCAGTCAATATTCTGCCGGAAACAATTCGCCCACTGATTGCTTTAAATCCATTAAGTAGCTTAATGGAGGCATATCAAACGATCTTCATCAAGCAACAATGGCCAGATTGGTCTAGCCTTTGGTACATCATTATTTTGGCCCTCCTACTTAACCTGAATGGGCTACGTTTATTTCGCAAGCGCTCGGGTGAAATGGTAGATTTACTTTAATGGGCAAAATCGTTGTCTCCAATCTTGGAAAGGCGTATAAACGCTATCCTTCTAAATGGTCACGCTTAGCCGAGTGGCTTATTCCTTTTAGCGGTCAGCGCCATGAACTGAATTGGGTACTAAGCGATCTTAATTTCAGCGTAAAGCCAGGTGAAGCATTAGGCATTATTGGCATCAATGGTGCTGGTAAGAGCACCTTATTAAAAATGATTGCTGGAACAGCACAGCCCAGCGCCGGCTCAGTTGCTATTTCAGGGCATGTAGCCGCCCTGCTCGAGCTTGGCATTGGTTTTCATCCCGACTTTACTGGTAGACAAAATGCCTATATGGCCGGACAACTCTTAGGTCTTAGTGTTGATGAAATTACTACGCTAATGCCCGAGATTGAATCGTTTGCCGAAATTGGTGAGTACCTTGATCAAGCCGTGCGCTTTTATTCTAGCGGCATGCAAATGCGCTTAGCTTTTAGTGTAGCGACGGTAAAACGGCCAGATGTGCTCATCATCGATGAAGCTTTATCGGTGGGCGATGCTTACTTTCAGCATAAGTGCTTTGATCGCATTCGCGAGTTTCGAGAGCTCGGTACCACTCTACTGATGGTTTCGCACGATAAGCTAGCAATTCAGTCAATTTGTGATCGGGCTATTTTATTAAATAAAGGGCAAATTGCCATTGAAGGTGAACCCGAAGTTGTCATGGACT
>CAJASX010000080.1 GCA_903944725.1 uncultured beta proteobacterium | reverse complement strand
TTTCTGTGATGCATCGCCGAATAATGCACTTAGTTCATTTGTTGAAAAAAATATTCCTAAGCCAAATAACGTCGATATTAATGAGCTAAGAGGCGCATGGGTTTTAGTTTTTTCTAAATTTTGCGCAACTACCAGTAACCGCTCCTTTTAATTTTTAGCTTTGAAGTAGTTTTATGATTTGAAGATGGCTAAAAAAATACTGCGGGCGTTTCTAAAACAGCTTAATTCAATTTTCTGCTTAGTTATCGGTATAGGCAAAGTAGGGGCCGGAGCCCGCATTACTTGTTTTACCAGATATGCCTACATACACGGTGCGGCCAAAGAAGAATGGCAAGCCCCAGACGAATGATTGGTTTCCCGGTATAGCAGAAGGAGGGCTAGCTATATTATTAAATGCTTGGTAAGTAACGCCAAGATTATTTGCGTTTGCAACAGAAAAAATTACAGCACTTGTAGCATTATTTTTTAAGGCCATCGTGGCAGCATAAGTTTTCGTACTGGTTGGACAATAAAGGCCCACAAAGATACTTGCGACGCAGATTGGTAATTCGCTACTATAATTTCCAGCTGAAAAAACAAGGTAATTTGTTCCGCTATCTATATAGCTTTGTGGGTAAGCAACATTGTTAAAATTAGTTGTAAAGTAGCCATTACTATTTACAGGAATAAAATTTGCCCCGTTTGTTGCATTATTAGCCTGAGTGTCAATACCAAAAATAACCGATCCTGTTGCTGTAGGTGCGCCCATTGCGCTTATTTGTGGCAAGCGAATTAAAAGTCCATTATTGTTTACCGCAAAGCTAGCAATTGGATTTTGGATTTGATAATTAGGCGGCGGTAAAATTTGACAATAATTAGCTGCGCTGGGAATGCAATCAAAGTAAGGGCCAGTGTCGTATAAAGAGGTAGAGACACCAATAATGCCATTTGCACCCATGACAGCTGGAGTTTGATTGATAGGTTGCCCGTTGCTACACGCACTAGGAACAATAACATTATTGCCATCATCAATGACCTGTATCGCCATTGAGCTCGCTAATTCACCTGCCATGCGAATATCAGCTATTTTTACGGCACCCCATGTAACACCAGAGCCAAAATCTGGGCATTCATAAAGGTTTGGTGATGGCAATCCTAAATTGAGCGATTTCACTGCAGAAGCAAAAATGCGTAGGCCAGAAGATCCAGTATCAAGCAGAATATTATGTATGGTCTTGCAATTATATGTACCCGGCTCACAAATTGTAACGCTCACGTAGGGCATATTAGACTGACCATTTAGGCTCTCTGCTACTGTTACGCTGAGCGAATTAGCCGCTAAAACCACGCTTTCATAGTCAGTATTACGTTTGTTTGTCGGCGCGGTGCTAGAAGTATTGTTGTTATCTCCACCGCAAGAAATAATGCCAATGGTAACCCCAGCACTGCATAAGCATTGCAGCAAAAAGCGGTAATAAATTGATTTCATTATTGAACGATTTATAATTGCCAGATATTAAAGTTTCCCCACT
>CAJASX010000079.1 GCA_903944725.1 uncultured beta proteobacterium | reverse complement strand
TCTCTAAAACTTGAGTCCATTCGGTCTAGCATAAGTAATAGGGCTGACCATTCCATTAGCCATAAGGACGGCGGACCCTAAGCTGGTAATTTTGATAAGTAGCCTCGATAATATCCTCGGGTACAGTACTAAAAGCAGTATTGCAAGCCATCGCTGCCAGCTGAGAGCGGCAAGCTAACTCCAAACGGTGCATCCAATTAAAAGCCTCGCCAGGCTTATTTTCAACCACAAAAGACTGCTTAATACGATCAGATAATTTTTGACTTACCATTCGAGTCAAAATATCGGTGGTGCCCCCAGCAATAAATGCCACAATCACCTTCACAGGTCTATTGGGATAAGGTTGGGCTTGGCTGTAAGCTATCGATGGCAAGCACAAAGCACCAAGGATCAATATAAAGCTAATGAATGGCTTGCCCACAGGTCAAATCCTTTGTTTAATTTCTATAAATAGTAGCAGGAATTAATCTATTGAAATTTTTGCTTTTTCAACTACATTAGCCCAGCGCTTTTGCTCTGCACGAATAAAAACATCAAATTGTTCTGGAGAGTCACCAATTAAAATAGCGCCATCATCAAGCATTTTTTTTGAGTCGTCTTTTGATTTTAAAGCTTTGGCAATTTCCTTTTGAAGCTTCTCGACTATCGGCTTAGGCGTACCAGCTGGCGCCATAATGCCGTACCATTGCGAAGTCTCAACCCCCTTATAGCCAAGCTCAATTAGAGTAGGCACCTGTGGCAAGACACTAGAACGCGCTGCCGAACCCACAGCTAAGGGAATTAGGGTGCCCCCTTTTAGCTGCCCGATTAAGGAAGGTAAACCATTAAAAGTAGCTTGTATCTGCCCACCAATCAAATCAGTTAGCATGGCCCCAGAACCTTTATATGGCACATGCACTAAATCAATCGCCGCCACTGAGGAAAAGTATTCCATCGCCAAGTGACCAGCACTGCCATTACCAGCTGAACCATAATTAATTTTGCCAGGATTTTTTTTTGCATCAGCAACCAAATCACCCAATTTTTTATAAGGACTATCCTTACTAACAGCAATAACATTGGGCACTTTTGCAATCAAAGTTACTGGTACAAAATCTTTATTAGGATCATAGGGTAATTTTTTACCAAAAAGCGCAGGATTTACCGCCAAGGTGCCAACGTGCCCCAAAATTAGGGTATAGCCATCAGGAGTTGCTCGCTTGACTTCTTCCATGGCAATATTGCCTGCGCCACCTGGTTTATTCTCCACAAAAACAGTTTGGCCCAATTGATTAGTTAAGGCATTTGCAACCGATCGCGCAATAATTTCTGAGGTTCCGCCAGTAGCAAACGGCACCACTAAGCGAATTGATTTTTCGGGGTAAGCGGCTTGACCAACAAGGCTATAGAAGGTGCCGCAAATTACCAACAACCATTGAAGATGAATTTTTATCATTTTATATCTCTTAAGTTTATTTGCCAAGGTATAGAAGAAAATACTAGTTTTACGTCTGCCCGAAGGAATTTATCGTGTTGCTGTGAATTCTTCGCACCATGTTGCGTAGGTATTTAACCAATCTTTAAAGTAGCCTTTACCACCACGCCCAGAACCACAGCCTGACAGTGTATCTCCATTCAGAGTATAGCTTCCCGATCCCTGCTGATAAGCAATTTGAATTTGCTTGCCATCAGCCGACAAGGTGCCTATATAACGCGACTCATAATTAGTAGATCGATATAAGAATTCGAGATGCCGGCCATCTTGCTTCAAAAGCGTAATTGTTGCCGAAATATCAAACGAATTAAATGGCATTACGCCATCATTAGACTTCTGCTTCATTTTTGTTTGATAGGTATTGCCCATTGAGGTAACAGAAACAATTCCGCTCCAATTTTTTGGTAACTGAGGGATAGCTGGGTTTTGCGCCAAAATACCTGACGAAAATCCTAATGCTATAAATACAATTAATATTTTATTCATAGCCGCTCCAACTTATTACGCAATAACTGAGTGGCACTAACAAATAAATAATAATCTGCCTCTTCGCCAATCGGCACCCCATGGATAATGACTGCCATATTAATTTCATCTAGGCGCTTTAAGAATATTGCTTTTTGCTCAGCACTAATGGGCATGCAACTGACCTGTCGATCGATTGCCAAGATTTCCTCATAATGGCTGCGCTCTTTAACTGCATAAAGAAAATTTCTTAGATGAAAATTTAATTTAGATAAAGGATAAATAATCGCAAAGAGGGTTAAAAGTACCAGCCAAAATCGGTCGACAAAAACACCCAGCCAATAAGGAAAATAATTAATTGCATTGGGAGGCCCCGTATTATAAAATTTCCGCGCCACCGGACTAATCGGTATAGAAGGATCGACATAGGCTGGAAATTGATTTCTTTTAGCAAAAAAAAGTAATTGCGAGTCTTGAATCGTATTTTTCATCGCCAATAATAATGCTAGCTGCAAATCAGGATGCATATCTCGGCGTACGGCTAAAGTTGAAGTCGTGGCAATTAAAGAAATGTTTTCTGGTGGAAAATTTTCTAAAATATTAATTGACCCAGCTGGTATATCAACCGCATCAAAAAAATAAAACTTTTTCTCGTAAGCTGCTGAGTTTTTAAAATTAAAGAGTTTAATGCCAGGAGCACGTATTAATTTTTGGACAGGTAAATCAATAATAGTAGATACAAAAATAAACACGTCTAATTTTTCATCTAAAAAAAGATTTAAATTAGTCTCAATTGAAGCCGCTTGAAAATGTTCATTTCCTTTAATTGGAATACCATTAATTGCAAATAATTTTTCAGCTAAAGCGTAAGATCCACTTTTGGGCGGTCCCAATCCGACTTTATAGCGCGCTAAGTCTTTAACATCAGTAATTTTTCCGGTACGTTTTTCGTGGTAGAAAATCCAAATGGGTTCATAGGTAATACTGCCTAATGAATAAATTCCAGATATTTTTTCCGCTGATAAAGCCGAGCCATAAGTTAGGCCGGCAGTGACCATGCTATTTGGGTTGTCTAGTTTTTCTACATTATCAATTGCACCATCACTAGCGAGCACGGTAAGATTAATACCATATGCCTCTAAGGCTGGAGCAACATTTTCGGCAAATTGGTACCAATCTCCCCCTTTAAATGCCGTTGATATGGTGATACTTTTTTCAGGAAAGGGTTTAAGGTAATAAATCAGTCCGGCGAAAATAAGTAAAAAAAGAAGCACTATGAGTTTTAACTCAATGAGTGCCTCCTTAATTGCAATCAGTTCATGCTTAACTACAATCTTTAGGTATTCAAGGGTTTTCATGCATACCCAAGTTGTAATTTACAAAAGATCTTAACTGCCATGGGTAATCTTGCGGCCATTATTAATAATCTCGCCAGCCGATGCTTTATATTTTATAGTAATAAGTTTTAATCTACTTGAATATTGGCTTTTTTTGCAATCAATAAATATTTTTTAGCTTCTTTTTCTATAAATAGACTAAATTCTTGAGGGTTTTTTGAGGCTGGCTCATCACCTACCGACGCTAATTTCTTAATTAAAACGGGATCAGTTAATACCTCATTCACCGCTTGATAGATCGTATTGGTTAAATTAGCAGGTAAATTTTTAGGGCCAAATAAACCCACCCAAACGGTAACTTCAAAATTCGGAAAACCACTTTCTTGCATGGTTGGAATATCAGCCAATTCGGGAGGTCTTTTGTTGCCCGTGGTTGCGATTGCCTTAAGCTTGCCCGCCTTAATTAAAGGCAAAGGATTTGAAATATTAGTGGAGGTATAAAGCACATCGTTGCCAACAATAGCAGCTACCGATGGCGGGCCACCCTGAAATGGAACATGGGTAGCGCCACTATTGCCCTCAATACTGATCATTTCACCCGATAAGTGCACTAGGGTTCCAATTCCAGTAGAAGAATAATTAGCTTTGCCCGGATTATTCTTAATATAGGCAACCAAGTCACGGGCATTTTTCCCAGGAAAATCGGCATTTACTGCCACTAAAAATGGGGCTGAAGTTAATTGAATAATGGGTGTTAAATCTGTTAGGGGGTTGTACTGCAAATTTTTAAATACTGCGGGATGAATGGCTAATTGACCAGTTGAAGCCACCAGCAAGGTATAGCCATCGGGTTTAGCCTTAGCAAGGTTTCGTGAGCCAATTAAACCGCCTGCACCTGGCTGATTCTCAACTACAAAAGGTTGTTTATATTTATTCGTTAAGCGCAGAGCAATTTCCCGAGCAGTAATGTCAAGCGCACCCCCTGGCGGAAACGGTACCACAATGGAAACCTGCTTATTTGGCCAATCGCTGGTTTGCGCATAAGCAAATTGCGTAAGCAATACCAGCAAAAGAGCGCCGCAAAATTGGCGTAAGTAATAAGTAGCTTGTTCGTATTTCATTTTCTTCCTTAGATGAGTTCTGCTTTTATTATTAGTTCCTAATCCCTAGAGCTTAACGACTAATGAATATCAGCCGATTCTTTAATTGCATCACGTAAAATTTCCCATGAAAAATTGCTGACTTTTGCAGCGCCAATAATCACGGCCTCTTTTTTCGCAATAAGTTCCACCGCATCATTAATTTTTTCAGCAGCAGTAAAGGGAATTACTACTGCGCCATGTTGATCGGCATGAATTAAATCATTGGGTTGCACCGCCATACCCGCAACAGTTACGGGTACGCCAATGCTAACGATGTGAACATGCGCATGGCTAGGCATCACGCTACCAGCCAGTAATTGAAAATGGCTCGCATTCATAGGAATATCTCGAATTGAACCATTGGTAACTACCCCTTTAGCACCAAGGCCACGGTGCACATGGGTGTTAACTTCACCCCAAAAAGCCCCTATCCCTGCCCGTGTACCATCCAAATCTTGCAAAACAATAATGCTTGGCTTGGGGCCTTCATCGACATACTTATACCAATGAATACGAATTTCCTTTTGTTCATCTGCGCTAACACGCGAACCTTGAACTGCGCGCATGGTACCAGTGCGCGCATAGCCAACTATCGGTGCTAAATGGGGATAAATACACTGCAGTGGTTCTGTAGTAAAACCCTGGTTACGATAAGCAGGATCAATTAATTCGAGTGCATTACAAATGGTGGGGGTATCAAACTGCGCCAAAGAATCTAATAAAGCCTGAGGATGTAAAGGCCAAGACATAACTCTCCTTTTTCTAAACGTCCTACCCTAAAGCAAAAATAGGACCTAAATCAATCCTCGTTTTCCCTTAAATAGGTTGGGAATGAAGGCAATAGTATCCATATAACTTCTCAATAATAGGCATTGCCAAGGTATTAGCAATGGCATAGTTAATGTGCTTACCTACACGCCGCGTGCGAACTAATTTAGCCCGCTTTAAGGCGCCTAAATGCTGCGACAACATCGGCTGATGAATCTGAAGTAGATCCTCAAGTTCACCAACACAGCTTTCGCCTTTGCTTATTTGACATAAAAGCAGCATTCGATCTGGATGACTTAAGGCCTTTAGTAAGCTAACCACCTCACCAGCTGAATGCTGCATTTTTTTTAAGTCAATTGATTTTGCGCCATCAACATAATTCACGTCGCTTTAAGCCACCATCAGTTTTTAGTTAAGCGGAACACCCTGCAGTGGGCGCCCTTCTAAAGTCCATAAATAAGCCGAGCCATCATAAAGTTGAATAGACTTATTTCCCACCAATTCAGAAATAACAAACCATGTTCCTGAGGCTAGGTGACCAGTGTTGCAATAACTTATAGCTGGACCATTTGGTTTAATGCCATTAGCAATCATTAAAGCGGAATAAGTTTCAGGCTTAAAAAAGTACAAAGCGCCATTTACAGACTTTGTTAAGAGGTCTGGCGAAAACTGCTTGGCTCCAGCAATATGTCCATAAGCTCCAACATCAGGTTTTTTAGCTGTACCAAAGTATTGCATTGGTAAACGTGAATCAATCAATTGTGAAGAGCCATTTTTTGAAGCATTAGCAACATCTTCAGAAGTTGCAATTAATTCTTTGCGAGGCTCCTTAGCCAACCAACTTCCTTGCCGTTTTGCAGCTGGTGAAAGAACAAATGGGCGTCCCTCGGCTAACCAGCCTGCCATTCCCCCATCTAATACCGCAACTTGGTTTTCCCCATAGACTTTAAATTGCCAGTACATTCTCAAAGCCTCATCAACATCAGCGATGTCTTGGCCTACTGGCACTAAAATAATAGGCTTATTAGCGTTAATTCCAACTGCCTGAATATATTTTTGAAAATCAGCTTGTTCCGGAATTAATGACTTCACTTTACGTCCATCAAGCATCCGCTCTACACGAGCGTTTTTAAAATTTAGTAAAGTTGAATTTTCAATATGTCCGCCAACTTCGCTTAAACTCTTTTTGCCAGTTGCTTTATCGGTGACAAATTCTGGGCTACGTGTAAAACTTGATATATCTGTGCGTACCTCGACAATTTGTACCTCGGCTAAATTTTTTGCTAGCCATTCAGCGCTAACCACTGGGCCTGGCAAACTTAGGGCTTGGGCTATACCAACCAGTAAAGTTGAGGCGAAAAACACCAACCATTGAATCTTTTTCATCTTAATTCCTTTTTAGTTTCTACAAATAAATGTTCAGCAAGGCGATCCATAAAATCAATTTTTAGCTCAGTTAATACATGGTAATTTCGATTCTCTAAAATCAAATTTTTATCATCATCTTTTGATGCCAAGGCAGTAATTTTTTTATCACGCGCCACTATTAACGCCCGTATTTCAACATAAAATAATTTAGTTAAAGCGCTAACCCATCTACCTAGGGGGCCTAAAGGTCCTTTTACCGAAATATCAAAATTTTGCATAGCTTCTTGTACCTTTTGAGCATTCATCCAGCGCTCACCTGTTACCCATTGATTTGTAGTGAAGAGCCTAACAGGCATACCCTTGTGATCTAAGGCAATGCCAATTAGGTGAAAAAAATGATTTGACTGAATGGTACTACGTTTAAATAAGTGAAAATGGCCATGCTCTCCTTTTGCCATCTCACTAGCAGAATGGGCATGATAATAAACTTCGTAACCACTTTCAGAATCAATCAAGTCATTGCTTGGATAGTGCTGCCATTCAATAAACTTCTTTGCCCCACAAAGCGCTGCATGACTTATAGTTATTCCTCTTTTAGCGTACCTAGACTGCACGCTCACCAGCTCTTGAGCAGCTAAACAAAGGATGGATTGAGTAAGCATAGACCTAAATAATGAAGGGAATTAAGCTGGGGTATTTTTGCAGGCGTTAATTAATCAGCCGATTTACGCTTTTTGGGTCCACATGGATTAGCTGGGCCACAAGGATTTGCAGCCTTCTTTTTAGCTGGCGCACAGGGATTTGCCTCAGCCTTTTTAGCTGGACCACAAGGATTTTTTTGTGCTGCATTAGCTGGCTTCTTTTCAGGCGCATCGGCAGCCTGAGCACCAGGTGCAGCAGCTAAAGTTGCTAAAGCTAAAGCTAATGCAGCGATGGTATTTTTCTTTGACATGATTTTCCTTATTAAATAGTGAGAATAATTAAATTTTACGAATGCTTTACTGTACAGGCATTCATGGCCTCTACAGCAGTAATCGGTCCACCGAATTTTTTTTCCAGCCATGACCCAAGCACAAATATCATCAGCGCAGCGGCAATCATGATGAAATTTATAACTACAGCAGATAACTGCAATGCTTCTGGCAAAGTTGTGGCTTTTACATATTCACCGGCTGAAGTTAAAAACTCAATACTCGTAAATAGATCAGCAAATAACCAAGTACCAATTAATAAGCCAATCAAAAATATACCTGCATCAATTCGGCCAGAAACCAAGCCAACAACTGAAGTGCCTGGGCAATATCCACCAAGCGCAAAGCCAGCCCCTACCAAAGCTCCACCCAGCGCAGCTGCACCTAAAAAGGCGGGTGGTACAAATAAATTGGCGGAATCAATATAGCCAACTGCTTCTAAGAGCATGATGCCAACTGAGGTAACAACGATAGCGGTAAACATTACCTTAAAGACTGACCAATCGCTTAAACGAAACTGAGCCGTTAATTTGCAGGGGCTACCAAAGCCAGCTCGCTCTAAAACAAAGCCAAAAGCCCCGCCTAAAAGTAATCCAGAGATTATCGAATTCATGTTTATGCCCTTTCTTTAATCATCAGGCTAATTATTAGGCCGCTGACAAAAAACGTCCCTAAAAAGACAAATCCGGCTAAACCTAAAACTGCTGTGCCAGATAACCCCAAACCACTAGTGCAACCTGCAGCTATGCGGGCGCCAAAACCCGCCAAAATACCACCAGCTAATGCCGTTAAAGGTCGCTTGCTACCCCCTAAAAATCGCTCACCATCGAGCTGAAGCTTAAAGCGATTGGCAAGCCAAGCTGAAACCAGGGCGCCCAGAGCCAAGCCGATGACTTGCCAAGTAATCCAACCATTTAATGGATTGCCATCTTCAACCATGCCGCCCAAATATTCATTTGCAGCTGTATACGCAGGCACTGTATTCATCCCAATCCAAGCAGTCGCCCTAGTTGTAAAGCCAGTTGCCCCAAGGCCATGCCCCGTAATCACAAAAGTGCTTAACAACACTAGACCTAAGGCCAGCCCAGCATACAGCGGCCGCCAATAAGGCTGCGGAGTTTTATTTTGAATGGCTTGCTTCATTCTGTTTCCCAATAAAATGTAAAATTACATTATGTTTTTAAGTATATTATAGAAATCAAAAAAAAGCAACTTAATTACAAAAAATAAAATATTAAGAGAAAAAATTCATAAATTGAGCTAAAACATCACTAAACAGGTATTTTCAGTCCCAACATGGCTCGCGCATCTACAGCAGAGGCGAGCTCCCCGCCTAAATCCTCAATGATACGTTTAGCCTTAGTTACTAATTCAGCATTGCTTTGACAAAGCACGCCCTTTTTAAGAAAAATATTATCTTCAAGTCCTACGCGGGTATGCCCCCCATATAACCAAGCTTGCGCCACAATTGGGAATTCAAAGCGACTAATACCGAAAGCAGACCATCGAGCGCCCAACGGTAGCTGATCCCGCAGATATAAAAGCGTGGCAGGGTCAGCATTTAAGCCGTACTTTACACCCAGCACAAAACTAAATAATCCAGGCCCATCGAGCGTACCATCAGAAATTAAATCTAAAGCTAAATTTAGGTCACCAGTATCAAAAATTTCTAACTCGGGAAGTACCCCAGCATCACGAATCACTTTAGCCATTTTGCGCACATTAAGTGGGGTATTAATCACAATGTCTGAGGCACCATTCATGGTATTGAAATCCAGAGAACAAATATCGGGCTTCAATTTAGCGATATGCTCAACTCGCTTAAGCGGATGGCATAGGGTCGTGCCTGGAGCAA
This sequence comes from uncultured beta proteobacterium, assembly GCA_903944725.1. Classification (GTDB taxonomy): domain Bacteria; phylum Pseudomonadota; class Gammaproteobacteria; order Burkholderiales; family Burkholderiaceae; genus Polynucleobacter; species Polynucleobacter hahnii. The sequence goes on along the minus strand of CAJASX010000079.1, from coordinate 9,093 downwards.
ATACCTTTGGATCATCTTCGCTAGGAATAAACCGACCACCGGGCCCAGTGGTTAGGTTAATAATAAGCTCTTTATTCTGCATGCGTATTAATTCAACTACTTTTGCATATAAATCAAAATCCATCGACTGACTGCCTGAGATTGGATCACGCACATGAATATGAACTGCTGCTGCACCAGCGTCAGCCGCCCCAAGACAAGAATCGGCAATTTGGTTTGGCGTAATTGGTAAGTAAGGGGTCATCTCGGGCTTAGTAAGGCCACCAGTTACAGCACAAGTTAAGATGGTTTTTGCCATTGAGATGAAACCCCCTATATTTAAAGATCAATTAAAAGAGATGGTACAAAAACTTTGCCTAACCCTTCAGCGATTTTTCTGCTTTATCTAAAAATGAATAATCTAAATACTTACCAACCCACGCATCAGTATTTACGACCAAGGCAGGATCGATTTTTCCTTGCTCAGAAATTGTTTTGAGAATTAATCTTGTTGAAGGCATATCTAGACGCGGATCAGTGAGTAAAACTGAATTAAGTGCCATTAAGGCAACAGGTTTAGCCGTTGGATCATTCATTTTTTTAGCAACAATTTCAGCAACGTCTTCTTTTGGTTTAGTTTTAATAAAATTCATCCCCCTTAAAGTAGCCTTTAAAAACCGCACTACTGCATCAGGATTATCTTTAATAAAGGTTGGATGAAATACCAAATCTAAGCTTTCAGCATTTGGTATTGGCGGCAACTGAACGATGTAATGTGTATCTTTTGCCTTGGAAACTGCTAAGGCTGAAGCTGGCTCCCAAGCGATAAATGCATCAACTTCACCACGATCAAGCATGGCAGCAATATCACCAACCCGTCCAGGAACTTTTTGAAATTTAAGATTTTGAGTTTTTTCTACGTAAAACAAAATAGCGTCATGAATGGTGCCAAGCCCAGGGGTACCTACCTTTTTGCCATTTAAATCCGCATAAGATTTAAATTGCTTACGACCAACTAGCGGCGCATTGTATTTAGTGACCGAACAAAGCATCGAAAATTGACCACCGCCAGCGGCATATTGCATGATTGGCGCTAAACCACACATCACAGCATCTAAGTTTTTATTTAAATCGAGTAGGGATGCAGGGCCATTGGGATAGGTGCGCCGATCGATCTGAATACCCTCCTGCTCGTAATACCCTTGATTTTCAGCCACCCAAATTGCTGCATAATCGACCTCAGCACCAGCCTGATCTGCTAGTCTAATGACTGTTTTTTTACTTTGCGCAAACAATGGCGTACCCATCGGCAGCATTGAGCCCAGCGATGCTGCAGCGCCCATACCTAAAATTTTTCTGCGATTTTTATTGGTATTTTTCATAACTAATCTCCTGTTTAAAAAGTGATTTTCAACTACCTAAACTGCGTTTATCTACTTCTACTTTTGATGCAAAAAAGAGAAACACCTAGCTCTTAATTCCGTAAATTCAAGGCTCAATGGGTCACGGGGTCGAGGTAGGTCTATTGGCAAATCAGCCTTAATTGAAGTAGGCTTTTCTGAAAGAATAATCACGCGATCGCCCAAGAAAACTGCCTCTTCTAAATTATGCGTAACGAAAACAATCGTCCGTTTCAAATTTCTCCAAATATCTAGAACCTCTTGCTGCATTCTTTCTCGAGTTGGCTGGTCAAGGCTCACGAAAGGCTCATCCATTAAAATTAAATCGGCATTAGTCGCAAAAGCTCTCGCAATTGAAACACGTTGCTTCATACCGCCAGAGATTTGATGTGGATAAAAATTCTCAAAACCACCGAGCCCAACAATGCGAATCACCTCTTCTACTTTTTCTTTTATTTCAACCCTTTTTAATTTTTTAATTTTTAAGCCTGTTGCTATATTTTCCCAGACAGTTAGCCAAGGTAAGGTGGATGGCTCTTGAAAAACAAAAGAAATACTATGTTTTTTTGGATTGACCATTTCTCCATCAAGCAATACATCACCTTTTGATGGCTTTAATAACCCACTAAGAATATCGAGTAAGGTTGTCTTGCCGCAGCCACTGGGTCCGCAAATACACAAAAATTCATTTTCCTTAACGGCAAATTGAATATCACCATGCACGACCAAATTGCCATATTGGTGAGAGATGCCTACTTTAAGTTTTGGGTTTAAATTTGTCATAGTTAGCTTGATAAGCCCTCAAAGGGTAACTTGCCACCTCCACTTAAATAAATAACGCTCAGCCATTAACAATAATTCATTTAAAACAAAGCCAATTGCACCAATCACAATCATGCCAACAATAATTTCCGGTATCTTCAGCAATTCGGCGTAGTTCAGCATCATACGTCCCAATCCTTCATTAATTCCGCCAGCTAATTCAGCCGCTACGATGGTCAGCCAAGCAGCCCCCATCGCCACGCGCATACCCCCCAAAATGTCTGGAAGTACGGTTGGCACTACCACATGCATTAAGGTATAAAACTTAGAGGCGCCATATACGGCTACGACCTTTTTATGCAAAGGCTCAACCCGCTGAACCCCTACTAAGGTTGACGTATAAACTGGAAAAAAAGCACCAAGAAAAATTAAAAATGCAAAACGAGTATCACCAGCAAATAAAATAATAGCTAATGGAATCCAGGCAATCGGTGGAATAAAGCGGAAAGGCTCCATGACCGAACGAGTTGAGTTATATAAGCTTTTATTTAGGCCCATTAGCAAGCCTAGAGGCACACCGAGAAAAACCCCTAAATTAAAGCCTAATAAAACCCGATATAAACTTGCCCACGCATGAGTTCCTAGAGAAATACCTTGGGTATCGCCCTTCATAATTAAATTTTTAAATGCCTTGAATACAGCATCTACCGGAGGGAAAAATGGGGATGCAACCCAACTAGCTAGTAATTGCCAAAATAATAAAAAGGCCGCTAAAGCAACGATATTAAGACCAGCGGCCTTAATACCTGGATTCATTTGTTTGCTACTGGAATTAAATAAGGAGCTGAACAATTTATTCTATCCGGTTTAAAAAACTGGTTTCAACAAAACGAGTGTGAACATCACCGGCAATAAATTCAGGGGAGCTAATCAGTTTTCTTTGAAATTCACGAGTTGTCTCTACTCCCTCAACTTGCATTTCTAATAAAGCCCGTTGCATCCGTGCAATTGCCTCTGCCCGATCACGACCCCAGCAAATCACCTTGCCAAGTAGGGAATCATAAAATGGGGGAATCACATATCCCGAAAATAAATGGCTATCCATTCTGATGCCAAAACCCCCTGGTGCAAAATACTCGTTTACCCTGCCAGGATTAGGTCGAAAATCATTCGAAGCACTTTCGGCATTAATGCGGCATTCAATTGCATGTCCAGTTAAATGTATATCCTTTTGCTGCAAACTTAGCCCTTCGCCTGCAGCTATCAGTATTTGGGCTTTTACTAAATCAATCCCCGTTACCATTTCAGTGACTGGGTGCTCAACCTGAATACGGGTGTTCATCTCCATAAAATAAAATTGCTGAGACACGGGGTCGAGCATGCACTCAATTGTGCCCGCGCTACGGTAATTAACATGCTTACACAGCTGAATTGCTGCATTGCCAATATCAGCACGCAATTTCTCGCTTAATACCGGAGAGGGGCTTTCTTCTACCAATTTTTGATTCCGACGTTGTAAGGAACAATCCCGCTCACCAAGATGCAAAATAGTTTCACCGTCACCCAACACCTGCACCTCTATGTGTCGAGTACCCGTAAGAAATTTTTCCATGTACAGAGAGCCATCACCAAAAGCTGACTTTGCTTCCTGTGAAGCCTCAATATAAGCTGTTTCGACTTGCTCGGCATTATTTACAATGCGCATGCCTCTTCCCCCGCCACCCGCACTTGCCTTCAATAAAACCGGGTAGCCAATTTTTTCTGCAATACTTGCAGCCTCTTCAGCATCTTGCAAAATACCATTTGAACCTGGGGTCGTCGGAATGCCCGCCTCTTTTGCAAGGCGGATAGCAGTAGCCTTATCCCCCATCAATCGAATTGAAGTTGGGCTAGGGCCAATAAAAATATAGCCATCACTCTCACAACGCTCAGCAAAATCTGCATTTTCAGATAAAAACCCATAGCCAGGATGAATTGCATCAACTCGAAAGAGAGAGGCTGCAGTTAGAATTTTTTCAACGTTTAAGTAACTTTCACTAGCGCGAGCAGGGCCTATGCACATCGATTTATCTGCCATAAAAACAGGCAGAGATTGGCTGTCAGCCTCGGAATAAACCTGAACTGTTTCAATGCCGAGCTCTTGGCATGCACGAATAATACGGACGGCAATTTCACCGCGATTAGCGATTAATATTTTTTTAATGGGTTTTGCTTTATGCATTAGGCTTAATTAAGATCAGTATTTGTCCATATTGCACTGGCTCGCCGTCCGCAACCAAGATTTCGCTTACTACGCCATCAACCCCTGCGGGTAATGAATTCATCAACTTCATCACCTCAATAATGCACACCACCGAATCTATTCCGACTGCGGCACCAATCTCAATAAACGGCCGGGCTCCTGGTTCTGGAGAACGGTAAAAACTACCAACCATCGGTGCCTTAATACCCACCAAACCGGCAGGAGCTACCATCATTTTTTTGCTAACGGGCTTTTGTGGCGTACTTACTTGATCACTAACTTCAGCACTTTGTACTGATACAGGAGCCTGCTCTACGTTGCCAGAACGCTGAAAAGAACGAGGCTGTGAGGTAGCCGAATTTTTCCGTAAATCGATTTTAATGTCACCGTACTGAAGACTAAACTCAGAAAATTGCGGTGAATCTTCAACTAAGCGAATGATCTCCATCAAATCCTGATAATTTAAATTACGCTCAGCCACCACTATCTCCTTTGATTAAATTTAGCACCATTATGACCCTGCAATTTCAATGTTCAAGCCAGGTTTAGATACATGAATCCGACTTGTCTTGGGTCGCTGACTTAATTCTTTAACCAAGGAAACAACTGAGTGCTCAAAAATATATTCAGTTTTCATTGCGCCCGCTGCTAACATATCATCAACTTGAGATCCGGCAAACATATAGCGCAATAAACGCTCATCATCACTAGCATGCGGATATTTCTTTCTTAATGCCTTTATACCGGGTTCGCGTTGCGTGGGATTTAGGCCGATTTGTTTAGAGCCATTCTCTATAATCCGGTCCAAAACGCTTGGCTCGACTGGCACCAACAATTTACCGTAATACCCTAAAGCATATTTTTTTATTTCGTTAGGAACGACGCGATACCGCTCGCCATGCAAGACATTTAATACTGCCTGGGTACCCACAAATTGGGCAAAAGGCGTAATCATAATTGGATAACCTAGCTCTTGCCTTACCCTTGCACATTCATCTAGCAGCTCATCAAACTTATCTGCAATGCCAGCCTGATCTAACTGCGAACGAAAATTACTCAGCATTCCCCCAGGAATTTGATGCTGATAGTGAAAGGCGTTATATTCTAAAATCTGACCCACCGGCTTATCTTCAAGCTCGGCAATGCGCTGAAAATGTTCGCTTACCTCCTCAATAACTTCGTCATTGATTGATAGGCGATAGCCGTCTAGCCTTAAATTTTTAGCAACGCTTTGAGTGGCAGGCTGAGCGGCCCCATTTGCAAGTGGCGCTATCGAAGTATGCAACTGATCAGCGCCAAGCTTGACTGCCTCTAAATACATTAATGGGGCGATGCCTGTTAAGCAATGTCCATGAATTTCAAGGGGCACTTTACCCATTACTTTTTTCAGGGCAGGAACTAAGGTACGAATACGATCAACCGTTAACAGGCCACCAGCATCTTTGAGCATAATGGCATCAACCGTGCCACTGGCAATTAATTGCTTGGCAGTTTCAACGTATAACTCATCGGTATGAACTGGGCTTAAGCTGTACGAAAGTGCGCCAAATGTATACACCCCCAACGCTTTCGAAATCCGCGTGGTGGCTAACATGTTAGAAACGTCATTGAGTCCATCAAAAGCGCCAATAACCCTAAAGCCATTAGCAACTAAGCGCTCTACCCAGAGCTCAATAATATCATCTGGTACAAAGTCAAATGAGGCAATATTTTTACTGCGCACTAAAGACCTCAGGGGTGTTTTTTTAATGAGCTTGCGCATGAGTCGCACTCGTTCCCACGGATCTTCTTTTAAGTAGCGCACACAAACATCAAACTGAATAGTTCCAGCCAAATCAATCTGATCAAAGCCAGCTCGATCCATTTGCTCTGCTATGGGCAGCATATGGGCAGTCGTCATCCGCGTTGCCCACAAGCATTGATGAGCATCGCGTAAAGTCGTATCAATAATACCTACTGATTTATCCAAAATCATTCCTTTTATTCGAGATAAGTTGGCTCAAACCCACGCAACGCCCTTTTCAAAACGATCATCAGTGGCAACCTGCAAATCTCCATTTGGCGCCCTCAACAAAGCCGAAGTCGGCCCAAAATATTCTGCGGCATTAATCTGCAGCGCCTGATAACGCTTTGCTAGCGCTTCATCCTCTAACTCTAATTCGCCATTCGGCGTAACTGAAACACGCAGGCGGTTAATCGCTTTTTCTAAGCTACTATTTTTCGAACTCATTTCTAAAATAATTTGTAAAATAATTGCCGGTATGCGGGGTCCACCCGGACATCCAGAGGTAATCTGATCGCCGTTTTTCTTTAGCATCACATTGGGCGAGAGATTCGTCACGCAAAGCCATTCACCGGAAGCGACCGACTGGCGGAATAAATTGCCAGCGCAATTTAAAATAACCCCTGTTCCTGGAGTTATTAGGCCAGATCCAAACCATAATGGCCCTTGTGTAAAGGTACAAGAAACTGTCATGCCATTGGTATCGCTGATACAAAAATGCGTTGTATGCTGCTCTGCTGCCTTCGCTACAACAAAAGCCTGTCTTTTATTATTCCACCCTACCCGCAAGGCTTCTGCAATCAACTCAATATAATTTTTTTCTTCTTGTAGCTCTTCTAGCCGAATATGAGATAACTGGTGCAGTGCATCTTTCACAATACCAAACCCAGATGTTAAGGGGTTTGGGCCATAAATATCTGACCCGTGAAATGCTACTGGATTGCTAATATCAAGCGTAGTCTGCTGATCAAGAAAGTTTTCCTTACTTAACCAGCCACCATTCGCTAATAAAAATTGGCTAGTAGCGCTTGCAAACTCGCCTTGATAAAAAAAACCGACTGGATCCGCTTGAATCTGAGTCAACGTTTTTGCTAAATCTGCTTGAATGAGGCGATCGCCTGCCTGCAACCATTTACCATCAGGAGCAAAAATTGCCTTAAAGTTGTCGGGAAACTGATCTGCACGTGCTGCAGCCCAACTCAAAGCCATTTGTAAATTCTGACCGACAATGAAGCCATCCTGCGCTGCAGCAATACCCGCATTTAATAATGGCGCAAAGTCTTGTGACCCAAATTCTTGGTGAGCCTTAAGCAAGCCACGCAACACTAGGGGAGTAGAAACCGAAGCGGCACTGCCGAAGTAATTTGGGCCGATTTTATTGGTGGTCAGTAATGCCGGATTGAACTCTTTTGCCACCGTAGCATTGAAATCTATGGTAACGGGGCTTTCATTGGGCGTTTTTTGAACGATCATAAACCCACCATACCCACCTATACCGCAATTTGCGGGATCAAGTACAGTTAAAGCCACGGCAACTGCTACAGTTGCGTCGATCGCATTGCCGCCATACGCTATCGCTTTGGCGCCAGCATCTGCAGCAATTTGATGAGAACAAACTACAACCCCACGCAATTGGATCTCCTAAGCACGACTTAATCGACTATTTTTTTATTTTTATTAATAAAGTTTATTTAGGTTATTGCTAGTTTTAAATTTTGTCAAGACTTACTATATATTAACTTGTGCAACGCAAAAAATTTAATTCAGGGCGTAAGATTGCAATCAATACAGCAGATAATCCAAATAAAATCGATGAATGACACTTCTTTTTATAAAAAATATAAGCCTCAATTTAGGGTTAATATGCGTAAATATGAGGTTTTACGCGAATCTATCTTGGCTGCTATTCAAGATGGATATTGGCAATGTGGGGTAAAACTTCCTACCGAGCTAGAGCTATCAAAAACGACTCCATTTAGCCTTGGCACTATTCAAAAGGCTATTGGCAGCCTTACTCGTGAAGGATTTTTGCAGCGTAAGCGTGGCCTAGGCACCTTTGTTATTCCAATTGAAAAACGCATCGGCGGTCCATGGATCTTTCGTTGTCTTGAAAAAGATAGCGCCGAATTTGTGCCGATGTCAACCCGAGTAGTCAACAGAAAAATTGTAAGCTCTACAGAGCCATGGGCACAGTGGTTAACTGAAGGAAATGCAGAAAAGAAATTGCTCCAAATCAATCGTCTTATTCTGGCAGATGAATATACTTTTTATAGCAAATATTTTTTGGATTCTGAGCAATTTCCAATTATTGCTAAAACACCATTGAAAGAATTAAATAGCGCTAATTTTGCTGGATTGATTCAAGATCATTACCAAATGCATCTAGAGAGAATTGATCGGACGATTCAATGCATTACCTTGCCAAGCTCAATCAACCAAATCTTGGGAAAAGCAAAAAATACAAAAGGCGTATTGGTAGAAATTATGGCTAGTGGGCAGCGCTCAAAGCCGATTTTTTATCAACAGCTCTTTTTGCCACCCAATGGTCCAAGACTCTTTTTTGGTAAAAGTGGAACTTAACACGCCTGCCCTGTAAAGTCGGACGCGGTAGTTTGCCGCAGATTGATCTACACCTCATTAAAATTGATAACGTACCTTTTGGGATTTCAATGATAGGCGCCCATAATACTGATATCAAATTATTGCAACTAGCTAGCTTGCTTTAAGTACCCACCGTATTTTCAAGCTTACCAAGCCCTTCAATTTCGATAGCAATAACATCTCCAGTTTTTAAGGGGCGCGGCGGCTTCATTGCGTAACCCACCCCCGAAGGAGTACCAGTGGCAATAATATCCCCGGGCTCAAGAGTAAGCCCTGCTGATAACTCAGCAATAATTCTCGGAATAGAAAAAATCATTGTTGAAGTA